>NZ_JBJPHS010000167.1:0-10068 GCF_052939495.1 Phormidesmis sp. 146-12
AGGGGGCGAAGGCTCTCAGCAATGACAGATCGATCGACGTGTGTGTACACGGCAGCAAAATGGGGGGGCAAAAGATTTCAGCACCAAAGCGAAAAAATTTTGCCAAACTGACATGAATTGGAGGATTTTGCACCGGGAATCTCGTTTAACAGTCTTCTAAAATTGGGGTCGAGACAGAACAGCGAAACGCTATCGAGTTTACGTTAGAGATGGGATTGATGACTTGAGGTTGATGACTTGAGATTGATGACTTGAGATTGATGACTTGAGATTGCGATCGCCCTCTTAAGTAAATTCGAGCGTGTGGTAGAAAGCACCCAGGGAAAGGGTAGACAATTACTCCTTAACGGAGGTGGCTTTGGGTGGCACCTTTTTAAGGGGTTGGAGGGCATCTTTCCCTAATTGAATCGTTACATCTGATTCGATGTCGCCCGTATTCTCAATCCGAACTTCACCAAAGCCGAGAGAACGCCGTACCGCCTCTGCCCCGATCACATCTCCCTGCTGCGCCACAATGCGCGTCACACTGAGCGGCTCTGTCCAGGGGTTGCCTAGATATACGTTGTCAAACCCGTCTGCCCGGAGCGCAGTTCGCACCTTCTGCACCCCTTTTTCTTGTTTGGTACTGTCTTGAATGGCGACTCTGAGCGACGCAGGCGTGTCTTCGGTGAGGCTGGGTGCGCCAAAGTCAAAATGCTGTGAAACGAGGGATTGAATCTTAGCGGGGTGCGGCAGCCAATAGCTGGCATCATATTCTCCAGGTGCACTAAACTCTCCGGGCACCATTAGCATTTTGGTGTTGGAGCGGTTTACCTGGGATGCAAAGCCACTCAGGGCAACGAGTTCTTCGACGGTCAGGTTGGTGTCGATGTGAGTTTGAATCACCGAAAGCAGCTTGGGAACACGGGCGACGGTGGTCGGGTTAAGGGCTTGCTCCATCAGGGCCCGCATCACCATTTGCTGACGTTGGATGCGACCAATATCGCCATTTTCGTCATAGCGGAATCGCAGCAGTTGTAGGGTCTGATCGCCATTGAGGTGTTGTCTTCCGGCTTTGAGGTTGACATAAAGATGCTGACTATCGTCCTTATATTTCATGTCTTTGGGCACGTAGACCGTCACCCCACCCAAGGCATCAATCAGGGCTTGCACCCCCTGCACGTTGATCGTCACATAGCGATCGATGCCCACGCCTCCCATCAATTCGCTGACCGATCGGGCTGCCAGGGCAGGGCCACCATCGGCGTTGGCTTCGTTGATTTTGCGAACTCCGTGATCAGGAATGTAGGTGCGCGTGTCTCTAGGAATGGACAATACAACAAATTTTTTGGTTTCTGGGTCAAATCTCAACAACAGCATCACATCGGTCAAGCCATCAAAGGAGTTGACCAGGGCTTGATAGCGGAGCTTTTGAGTTTCTGGTGGCGGATTGTTGACATCTGTGGTCAGGACTTTTGCGCCGAGAATGAGAATATTGACCGGGCGAGTCAGTTCTGGGAGTTTGAGATTGGAGCGGCTAGAGAAGCGATCGCCCTTGCCAAAAATGGACGCTTCAGAAGGACTCAGTTGTCGCTGCATCAAGGGTGTACTGGCAAGCGAGACGGCGAGTAAAGCGCCTGCGGTCGCAGAAAGCATGGCCACACCCGTCAGACAAAGCAGAAGCCAAATCAGCTTGACGCTTCCAGGTTTGGCAGATTTTTGGGGCTTTGACGGGGCTTTTTTAGACGAAACAGGACGTTTATTCGGGCTTTTCACGGGCTTCCTCAACACACACCAATGGAGACGATCGACGGAAAATAACTCTGTAATAATTCGGAATTTAATTGTAGGCAATAAAACAAATTCTGCACTCTTTTGATCAGGCTTTTGATCAGGTTAAACCTGGCTGATCAACGCAGATGTTAACAATCTTTCCCTAAGTTGTCCGAGAAAACTGGATGATCTTGAGAAATTTGAAGCTTTTGAGTCATTGCAGTTCAACTTTGAGAAAACGTTGGCAGCGGACAACTGGTTATTTTATTAGCAAAAAATTACAGTCATTTGTCATCTATCAGGAGTCAGGGATTTATTTGAAGTAGATTAATAAGTTTAGACCTGGAATGGTGCGAGAGAGCGTCCATAGCAGTAGGGCGATGTAGAGCGTTCCTAAACTCCATTGATACCAGACGATCGCAGTGACCAAACTGGGCAAAGATTCATCGCGTAATCGGATGTCATTGAACCCAAATCGCAAAAAATTGTTGAAGCTAAAATCAAAATAATTGAGCCAGTTCCAGCGGCTCTGCCACAAGATGGGCAGGTAGCGATCGCGAAACAGTTGTTCACGAGGAATGATGGGGAGTCTGCCAATCAAGACGCGCAGTTGTCGCAAGGTGCCTTCTTCAACAAAGTAACTGGTCTCCATGAGCGCGTGATAGCGACCCTGACGCAGCAGCAAAATTAGCAAAAACAGCGGTATCGGTAAGGTGACGATCGCCCAACAGCCCAACGTCATCCAAGGGCGATCGGCAGTCCGAAAGATGGCCGTCAGTCCCCCTAAATTGAGCAAAGTTGCCAGCGCGATCACACACAAAAATTCTCCCCAGGTGGGCAAAATTGGTTTTGGGTAACGTCTACGCCAGCGATCAAGAAACCAAAACACCAAACTAAAGTAGGCAACCGTAACCAATCCAACGCCAAAGATTAACCAGAAACTCGTCCCGTCTCGACACAGTAATAGTAACAGCGTGAGAGATAGCCAGTTGAATGCAATCACAAATCGATTTGCGAACGCTAATAGGGGAGGAAGCGGTTCGGCGGCGATGACACGATCGCGCACATTAATGTAAGTGGCTAAATCGACTTCGTTGACGCTGAGAAGCTCAGAGGGATTGCGAAAAAGCTGGGTGGCGCGGCGATCGAGAATAGCAGTGGCCTGATTTTTACGAAAGCCAATGTTAGTTAGATCGGTGAGCGTAGCGGTGTTGAGATTGGTGCCCAAAAGTCGCTGTCGAAGCTGGCGCGATCGTAAGACTTGCGTCGTGTAGTCGATCTGATTTGCGTCAGAAATTTGTTCTAATCGCCGAAAGTTTCTCACCAGTTCTCGCAGTAGATTCTCGTTACTTTGCAGCGTCGGGACAGATAGCACTCGCCCAATTTGCCCTGGATCACCGAGAATTTTAGCTTTATCTGAATCAAACCGCAGTCCCGGAACATTTAAATAGGCGCTTTTGGAGAAACTAGAATAGCTAAAATCGGCGCGATCGAGAATCGAAGCTCCTCTTAAATTAACAGGTCGATTGAACTGAACTTCTCGAAAAAAAGCGGCTTTCTCAAAAGTCGCATCGGTCAAAAATAGCGATTGATTAAACGTATCTTTACTAAACAAAGTCTGTTCTCGCCAGCGCGTCTGAGCAAAATCGACATTGCCTTGCCACTGGACACGAGTAAAGTTTGCAGGCTGATAGAAGGTCGATCGATTGAAGTTGGCGGTCGTCAAAAATTCGCTGCTTTGAAAGTTCACATCACCGCGAAACTGCACTTGACTAAATTCTGCTTTGCCAAAAAAGATGCTGTTGCGAAACTGGGTTTCTCGCCCAAAATTGCCACTCGCAAAACTCACGGGCAAACTAAACCGCACCTGTGACCAATCTGCCCCCGCCGGAAGCTGAATCCCCTGCGCCTCTAAGCGATTGAGAAAGAAGGTGTTAGTGAAATCTGCGAATCCGTTTAGTCGAGATTGCACTAGCTTGATCGGGCCGCGAAACACCGAAATCTGAGCGGGAGGCACCTGCAAATTTCCTCTAGGAGTCAACAACAGCGACTGAGACAGTGTACTGAGCCGAGACAGCCGACGACGATCGCGCTGCAACCGAGTCTTTTCGGCGGGCGTAAAGATCGGCGATAGTGCATCTCCATACAGCGGTGCCCGTAGCCCCAATTTGCTCACCACAAAGTCTCCTTCGATCTGCGAATAGCTCAAATCGAGTCCCAGAGGCAATCCTGGCTTTTGTAACTGAGACTGCACCAGACTATAAAACTGATCGCGAAAGGCGGCATTTTCGGGACGCAGGTCGATCGCCATTCGTCTCAAATCCAAAATTCGAGTGCCTTCACTGGGAAGGGGCGATCGCAGGCGTTCTTGTAATAGTTCCAGGGTAAGGGGAGTCAGACTGGGTTGGGCAATTGCAGCCGTCGGAAACAGAAAACAGGAAAAACACAGAGTTAGAAGGATGAGACGTAAAACAAAACCTTTTATAATTCCTTTCTTCATTCTCTAATCCCTTTTCCTTTTCCCTTCATCAGTATGCCTTTAGACACTGCTTTTACGGCTCGACTGCGCCAATCTGCCGATCGTTTGTTTGGATTGATCGATCGCTTTTCGCAGTCCACTATTTTGATTGTGGGAGATTTGACTTTGGATGAGTTTCTCACAGGCGCGGTCGAACGGGTATCTCGCGAGGCTCCGGTGTTGATTTTGCGCCATGAAGAGACGCAGCAGGTTCCGGGGGGCGGGGCGAATGCGGTGTATAACTTTGCTCAATTGGGAGCTACGGTCAAAGCGGTCGGGCTGTTGGGTAAAGATGAGCAGGGACGGGCAATTCAGCGCATTTTTGCTCAAGCAGGCATCGACGACCAGGGAATTTTTCTCGACCCCGATCGCCCCACCATCACCAAAACCCGCATCTCAGGTCACGCCCGCCAGTCGGTCACTCAGCAGATTGTGAGAATCGATCGCAAATCCGACAGTCTTCCTCACCTGGATTTACAGCACCAACTTGCAGATTACATTCAACAGCAAATGAGAACGGTGGATGCGATCGTCTGTTCAGATTACGGCGATGGCACGTTGACGGCTCCGGTGATCGAGGCAGTGTTAAACCATTCGCAGGTGATTGTGGATGCTCAGAAGGGACTCGATCGCTACCAAAAAGCCACCCTTCATACCCCCAATTTACCCGAAGCAGAACTCGCAGTTGGATACTCGATTACCGATTCTGAAACACTGTCACGAGCGGGAAGGGATTTACTAGCGCTAACACAAGCCGACCAGATTCTGATCACGCGAGGAGAACAGGGAATGACGCTATTCGATCAAACCTGCGAACAGCATATTCCTGCCTTTAATCGCACCAAAGTCTTTGACGTAACGGGCGCAGGAGATACCGTCGTCGCTGCCTTAACCCTCGGACTCACTGCCGGAGCCACTTTATGGGAAGCCTGTGTGTTAGGCAATCTTGCGGCTAGTATTGTCGTTCGTCAGTTTGGCACTACCACCACTAACCCGACTGAAATGAAAGCGGCATTAGAGATCTTGCTTAATGAACTTGATTGAACTTGAATTCTATGAAGTTTTTTCGTTTCGTTGGACTGTCTTTTTGCCCCCAGCCTGCCAATTCTAACGTGAATTCGATGGAACTTTCGCTACGGTGATTCATCCGGGCAGCCCCCTAAATCCCCCACCTACCGTGTATACATAAGTCGATTGATCTGTACTTGCCGTAATCCTTCGCCCCCTAAATCCCCCAAATTTGGGGGACTTTGAACGCTGATCAGGGTTCTAAATTCTGGAAGTCTTTTTTGCTTAAAGTCCCCCAGAATGGGGGATTTAGGGGGCTGAAGCCGACTAGAACGAAGTGAGTATAGACTTGTGTATACACCGTAGTAAATCCCCCACTGGGAGACTTCAGGACAAGATTCAAATGTCATTGTTATATAAACTTTCTCCCATAAAGAACCAATACGCTAAATCATCCAACTCCTGATAAGACTGCTCATAATACTCTGGTGTATGAATCTGTGGAAAGTTTGGGTGAGTTGTCCAATCCCGAACAAACGATGGAATATACCAGAAACCTTGAGCAATCCAGCGATCGAGGGTTGCTGTTTGACTATACTCTTCGCAGCAAGCTTGCATCACCAGGGTCAGTCGTGCAAAGGCTGCTTTATTCCAAGTTAAGTCAGGCCGAAGTTGAATCAAAAAGGAGCCTTCTTCAGCCTCAAACTCTTTCTTTAAGATGGTTAGGTAGTTGTCCATTGGTGGGCGATCGATAACAAAACAACTTTGCGCTAGGTGATCAAATGCTTTCAACCCCCTGCTCGCAAATAATCTTAAGTGCATCATAGACCCGTACTGGGCGATCGCGTGCATCTAATTATCAGGCAGTGAAGATATAAACACGGCATGAGCGATCAGAGTAACCCTTTGATTTGGCTGCACGATGAGGTGAAGACTCCACTTTTCAGTCAAGAAGCGTGAATAGAAGCAGGCGTTCTGCTTAGACAACTCCAGGAAGGTGAAATTGGATTACCGCGCCCTATGCCAAGTATCAGAACTTGCTGTCATGAGCTACGGATTGAGACATTGATAGAAACTGGAGAATTATTTATCGAATTGATGATAATGCAATCTGAATTGTTGAGGTTTTCAATAAAACATCGAGAGCAACACCCAAACAATGTGATTGCAGTCTGCAAAAAGCGCTTGAGCAAATACGATACTGATCAGCAGAAGTAATGTAATGGATCAAGCTAAGAGAGACCGTTTGGAGTCTAAGGGCTGGAAAGTTGGAACAGCCTCAGATTTTTTAGAGCTAACCCCCGAAGAAACGGTCTTTGTTGAGGTCAAGCTGGCTCTTAGTCGCAGCTTAAAAACTCGTCGGCAAGACCTAATGACCCAAAACGAACTGGCTTCTAAAATTGGCTCTAGCCAACCTCGAATTGCTAAAGCTGAAAATGGCGATGCTTCGGTCTCAATTGAGTTGTTGATCCGGGCAATGTTAGCCACAGGTGCAACCCCTCAAGACATTGAGCAGATTATTGCTAGTGTGGGATAAAGGTAATACATATAAGGTAATACATATTAAGTGCAAAGGCTGCTTTATTCCCATGTAAGTCAGATCGAATCTGAATCAAGAAGGAACCGCTTTGCAATTTCAAGGGTCAGTATCCATTGTAAGGCAACCTACTGTACGAGAAAGTCTTACACCATAAAGTCTTATACTATGCTGACATTTTGCTAGATTGAGCCTCACGAATTTTCTCAGCACAGGCCCTCTTGATCCAGTCCTGACGACTAATCTTTTGCAGTTGGCACGCTGCATCGATACTTTGCAGTAATTCCAACGGGAGAACAATATCAATTTGTTGCTTTACTTGAAAATGAGCTGTGAAATGTTCAGAAACATCTGCTCCTGAATGAGCTTGTTGAACTCAAGATGCTAACTAGCAACCTATAAGCACTGCCTCAATGTGTAATTCAAGCATCTAATTAGCGATCGCACCCGGTGCAACTTGGGCAATCTTTTGGGAGATCTCAGGATTGTAGAGGCGTAGATAATTCCAGTAGTTGCCAAAGACTGATTTGACATAGCCCCGCGTTTCGTCGTAAGGAATCATTTCTACAAATTCGTCTTGATCTTGAGTTTTCGCCTTTGCAAGCCAGCCACCGACTGCACCAGGGCCCGCGTTATAACTGGCCACCGCCAACATTGAATTGTTGTTGTATTCCTCGTGCGTGTGGTCGAGATACCACGTTCCCAAGTTGATGTTGTCCTGGGGATTGTCGAGTTTGTATTCCTTGAGTTTGATGTTTTTGGCAATGAAGACGGCTGTTTCGGGCATGACTTGCATCAGACCAGATGCGCCCACTGAAGATTTGATTTTTGACTCAAAGCGCGACTCTTGACGAATCAAAGCCGTCACTAACATTGGGTTTAACTGACGCTGCTGTGACCAGGTTTCAATCTCTTGAACGTAGGGGAACGGATAGAGCGCTTGCCAGTAGGCAGACTGTTGTTTGAGTTGCTGATATTGGGCTTTGTCTTCAGGCTTGTCGCGATCGCGCAAATTCGACACCATAAAAATCCCGTCCAGATTGTCGCCCACGCCTAACCGCATCACACCATCGGTAAACTGTTCGGCAACGGTCGGAGTCACGCGATTTTGAAACTCAACCTGCCAATGTGTCCAGGCATCTCGGTCTTGTCCCAGTTGGTAAAGCTCTTTGAGAACGGGCGATCCAGCCGTCAGTTCGGGACGTTGAGCAGGCTTGTTGACCTGGGGATTGAGCGATCGCACCGTGTTAAAGTCGCCCACATTCCAACCGAGCATACTCGCCGATCGCCATGCATAGTAGGTTTCGGGATGTTCGGTCAGGACTCGCTTGTAGATGGCTTTTGCGTCGTTGTTTTTGCCCAGACGCTCGTTCCATTTGCCGACCCAAAATCCGGCTTGTGCAGCAATTTCGCTGGTGGGATTGTTGGTGAGAATGGGTTCTGCCCACTGTTTGGCGAGTTGAAAGTCTCCCGCTTTAGCGCGTTCTTGAGCGTAGAGCCAGCGCATCTCGGCCGCCGCGTCAGAATTAGCGTATTGCGTGAGAACGGTTTGACGAAGTTGAGTCGCAGTTTTGGCACTCTGCATTTTGTCCATTAATTTGGACTTTTCGAGCAATGCTTGAGGCGCACGATCGGGAAAGTTTGCAATCACCTGATCGAGGTAAGCGATCGCCGTTTGAGGCTGTTCCGCCAGGGCTGCGAGTCGCGTCAGGGCAAGTCCGGCTTCGGGGGAAGTGGGATAGGTTTGGATAACCTGCCGATAGCGTTCTACACCGCCAGGTTTGCCGCCCAGATGTAGCCCTCTTGCTGAACGGTAAGCTGTGAGCGGAGTTTGGGGAGATCGAGAATAAGCGATCGCGCCCTTGCCATACATTTGATTTTCCCAGTAGCCAAAGGCGATCGCTTCCCAGTCTTTGGGCTGTAGCTGAGGCGCAAATTTCTCAACAATCCGATCCAAAACGCCCGTGTAGCCTTCAGCAGTCAAATCGTATTTAGCAATCACCATCAACAGCGGCAGACTGGGATTTTTTTTAAGCTGAAGTTTGGCAATCTCGATCGAGCGCGGATGCGACGGAAACTTTGCGATCGCCTGATTCCAATATTTTGGATTCGATCGTCCCAAAAAGAACAAACCTTCTACGGAAGCCGGATCGTCGGGATGCTGTTTGACTAATTCTTGCCAAGTTTTAGTCGTCTCAGATTGCTTGCCTGCTGCTTCGTAAGCCTGCGCCCGTTTGAGCAAGACCTGAGCTGCCATCACCGGGTAGTCTTTCTCCAAACCTTTCAACGGCTCTAACGCCTTCTCACCCTGACCTTGAGCCACCAGATCGGTCGCCAACAAATAGCGGGCGCGATTGCGTTCTAAAGAAGGGGCAGATTTTTGGGCCGTTGTCTTGAGCGTGGCGGCGCGCTGTTTGGGAGATTGAGTAATCAGCGGACTGACGATCGTACCCGGCGACCCAATACTTCCTGGCTTCTGGTTAGAATTGAACGTGCCAAATCCGCTCAATGCCTGTTGTGACACATCTTTGAGCTTCTCGATCGGCAAAAACGTCCCAGCCAACAATGCCAGTCCGCCTGTACCTGCTGCCAACCAAATCCAAGTTTTCCGTTTCTTCAGCATGGATCTCTCCCAGGGAGGATGGGTAAAATCACTCAAACTCTTAGCAGTTATAGCAAAAATTTACAGGTTCTTGACAACAAAAAACCAGTAAACTCAAAGCTTTTCGGCTTCGTCTCAGTAATTTTTGCCACAAAGCTACTCCACAGTAGCAAAACACCTCCGAGATACCCGTGACTGACGAACTTGGGCTCTCCTAGACCTCGTGTGTAGAGTTTTGTGAAGCACCAAAGCAAGATAATAGCCTCAAACGGAAATGTTTGAAATTATGAAAACCGTAACCCTTCCGTTTAATGAGCTTAATTTTCGTGTTGATCCCCTCGGTCACTCCACTGGTGGTTCGATGCTCAAAGTAATTGCAAATACCATTCAGGTGCTCACGAATCATGTCCGCGGAATCTTGATAAAAAAGCTGAGCCAGTCGGCGCCATCGCTGAAATTTTATTTTGGCTGAGTGGATCGTTCTTGACTTTTCATAAATCTGGCTGAGGTCTTCTTTCAACTCATACGCAATCGTTAAACAAGGAAATGCTTTCAACCCTTCATCTAAGCGTTGTCTTTGCTCATTGCTCAACTCTTGTCGATTCTTCCACAGTAAATGCGGTAATCCTTTGAATTTCACCTTCATCTGTC
>NZ_JBJPHS010000168.1:0-5045 GCF_052939495.1 Phormidesmis sp. 146-12
CAGTTGTTGCCGATGGTTGGCTTTCCCTCTGGCTAGAATAAATCAACCCTACCATTCTGGGGGACTTTGGATCAGCGTATCTTTGAACTCTGGAACTTTTTCTCTATCAAAGTCCCCCAATTTTGGGGGATTTAGGGGGCTGCCCAGAGTGATCACCGCAGCGAAGAAGTTTTATCGAATTCGCATTCCTTAGAAGCGATCGAGCGCGTCTTGAAGCTGAGATTGAAGGGAGCGATCGTCTCGAATCAAAATACCAGGAGCCAAAGCTTTTTCTTTTAACGCTGACTGCCACAGTACCCAGCGGCTCCCTTGGGGCAACCCATCCAGACTGAGCGGATTTTGGGTCAGCCAAATGAGCGGCAAGGTTGGCAGATCGCCCCGCAAATTTTCTTCGCCTGCATCGGTGGCCGCCAGAGTTTCCAAAACCCGCTGTTCGCCTTGAATTAGACCTGTGGCGGCTGTCCAGAGACGGATGTTGAAATTTTGGTGAGCGGCATAGAAGTAGAGTGAGGCAGCCGCGATGACGGCCGATTCAAACGCTTCGTGCTCCCAGGTGGCTCCGCTGTCCAGACAGACGATGACTTCTTGACCTCCGGTAAAGCGTTCGAGTTCGCGAATTCGCAGTTCTCCATAGCGGGCACTGGTGCGCCAATGAATTAGACGAGTCGAGTCACCCCAGCGATAGGGACGCAGCGATCGCGTCAATCCTTCACTCGCAGTCTGAGCGCGACGATCGCTGTTAATTTGCAAACTCGATTCTCGACCGATTTCATCCACGAGCGGGCAGCGCGTTAGCGGTAAGACAGTTGGATACACGATCGCCGTTGCCTTCACCGTCTGGCTGCGTCGCCCCCAAAATAGCCCCAACGGAGCCGCCGATCGCACCTGAACCGTTTGCCAGTGATAAACTCCGCGTCGCTGCGTGGGCTGCTGATAGACCCAATACTGCGGATTTTCGACATTTACCGTCTCGATCACTTTGCTGACTGGTTCTCCCAATACATGAGGAATCAAATCGTGAATTTGCAGCAGGCTTTTGGGCTTGGCGGCTGTGTTTTGGATCAATAGCTCGATCGTCAGGTCGTCTCCCGCGCTAACCGGATAGATTGGACGACGCACAATCTGAATGCCCCGCAGATTTTGGGCCGAGAGGAAGGCTGCGATCGCCAACAGCGCCACCGTCACCCCACTGATTACATACAGCCAGCCCGCCAGCGTATTTGTCGCCGCCATAAAAAAGAACAAAGCCAACCCACCCAGCACCCAACCGCTATAGGCAGGGGTCAACCAGTGAGTTTCTAGCCAGTGTGCGAATCGAGTTTGCAAGCTCATTCTCAATTTATTCAAAGAGTCTTCATAAAATATTCACAAAATACTCAAGAGATAGTCACAAATCTTCTTAAATTTCTCTCGTTTCAGGCTTTATCTTGCCCCTGAATAGACAATAATCGTAAAAAACATGAGTGACAGGATTTATAGCCGATAGAATTTTAGGTACATTCGCAAAAGCTAGAAAATCTTTGAGTTGTCCGATAAAATTTGTGGACGCTCAAACTAGTCCGGTCAGGAGCTTACTTTACTGGAACCCGCCTGATTTATTATGACCAACTCCAACCCTTTAGACGAGAAAGCGAAAAGAGATATGCCAATGCAGGGCGTTCCTTCCCCTCGATCCCAGGCTGATTCTGTTCCGCCGCCACCGCCTCCCGTGCAGTTAGGGACACCTAGAGCCAAACCGATCGGGGGAATTTTGACGATCGAGCAAATGGTTAAAGAGGCCCATTCTCGACAAGCTTCTGACATTCACATCCGCGTGGGTGAGCCGCCTCGATTTCGGGTACGGGGGCAAATTACGCGCGTCGGCGAGCAGGCATCTGTCAGCCCAGAATTGTTTAAGCGATATCTAGAGGAAATTCTCAACCCTGAGCAGCGTAGACGGTTTGAAACTGAACAAGAATTGGATACCGCGATTTACTATCCAGGGTTTCTGCGCTGTCGGGTCAACTGCTTTGAGACGCTAACAGGTGGGGCGATCGTGCTGCGTCTGATTTCTCTGGATGTGCCGTCGATCGATGGGTTGGGGTTGCCCCCCGTTCTCAAACATCTGGTTACCTATCCCCAGGGTTTGATTTTGGTCACGGGCCCGACTGGATCAGGAAAATCGACCTCGATCGCCGCGATGATTCGAGAACTCAACGAGTCAGACAGTCGGCATATTGTGACGATCGAAGATCCGATTGAGTACGTTCACGCTTCTAATAAGTGTCTGATCAGTCAGCGAGAAGTCGGACTACACACTCACGAGTTTCACCAGGCGCTACGAGCTGTACTGCGGGAAGATCCTGACGTGATTCTAATCGGGGAAATGCGGGACAGAATTACCGTCGATACGGCGCTCAAAGCCGCTCAGACCGGGCACCTGGTTTTGGGAACCCTACACACCAAGAGCGCGATCGGGACGGTCAATCGTCTACTCAACATCTACAACCCTGACGAACAGGCCGCCATGCGGACTCAGATTCTAGAATCGCTAATCTCGGTGGTTTCGCAGCAGTTGTTGCCTACCACAGACGGCAGACGGACGGCAGTCCACGAGATCTTGCTCAACACTCCCGCGATGCAAGATTATCTGCTCAAAGGTTTAGAAACCGATGCCTTCCAACTCATGGAGACCGATACCAATGAAGGAATGCAGGTGATGAATCAAGCCCTGTGTGAACTGATCCTGTTGGGTCGGATCAGCCCCGACGATGCGGTCAAAGCCTCGCCAGATGCGGGAGATCTGCGCCGACGAGTTCGCAACGAAGGGTACGATCCGGGACGATCGTCCAATCGCGAGTTTGACCCGACGGCACGAGAATACAATCCGGTGTAGCGGCTGGAATAAATTCAGACACCGAGCAACAAACAACAAACGACAACAAACGACAAAAGAAGGGACAGATCGCGAACTTGCTGAATCTGTCCCTTTTGAGTTTTTGAGGCAAGATGCGATTTGAGTATCGCCCTGCTCAGTTATTTTTTCGCCAGCTTTTTGGCTTTGGCGATCTTTCTCAACCGGATCGAGGCAGGTGTGACTTCGAGCAGTTCATCGCCGCCGATGTATTCTAGAGCGCGTTCTAGACTCATGTCGATCGGTTCTTTCAACTGCACCAATTCTTCGCCCCCAGAGGCGCGGTGGTTGGTTAGCTGTTTGGTTTTGCAGACGTTTAGCTCCAGATCTTGAGGGCGATTGTGTTCGCCGACGATCATGCCTTTGTAAACCTTGGCACCTGGACGGATAAAGAACACGCCGCGATCTTCCGCATTCTGCATGGAGTAGAAGGTGGCCACGCCTTCCTCAAAGGAGGTCATCACGCCATTGCGACGAGTTTCGATATCGCCACTGAGCGGACGGTAATCAAGGAAGCTGTGGTTCATGATGCCTTCACCGCGAGTCATCCGCATAAACTCACCCCGGAAGCCAATCAGCCCCCGTGCCGGGATTACAAACTCCAACTGAGTGCGAGAATTCGCGCCCACCTGCATGTCTTGCATTTCACCTTTGCGCTGACCCAGGCGCTCAATACAGCCGCCCACCGCTTCTTCGGGTACGTCTAAGACGAGGGTTTCGTAAGGTTCGCAAGGCTGACCGCTGACTTCGCGGAAGATGACTTGCGGCTGAGACACCTGAAACTCATAACCTTCTCGGCGCATGGTTTCGATCAAGATGCCCAGGTGAAGTTCGCCCCGCCCTGAAACGGCGAGTTTGTCAGGAGAATCGGTTTCCTCAATTCTCAAAGCCACGTTAGTTTCGAGTTCGCGGAAGAGACGATCGCGTAGCTGTCTTGAGGTGACAAAATCGCCTTCCTGACCTGCAAAGGGGGAATCGTTGACCGAGAAGGTCATTTGTAGGGTCGGTTCGTCTACTTTGATCAAGGGCAGCGCTTGCGGATCGTTGGGATCAGTAATCGTTTCACCGATGTTGGCATTAGCAAACCCAGCCACCGCAACCAGATTTCCCGCTGTGGCTTCTGCGATTTCGATCCGCTTGAGACCTTCAAAGCCCATCAGCTTGGAGATTTTGGACTTGACGATCGCGCCTGTCTCAGTGACGATCGCAGCCTGCTGACCCATGCGAATCGTGCCGTTGTGGATCTTGCCGATCACAATCCGACCCAGGTAATCTGAGTAGTCGAGCGTCGTAACTTGAAGCTGCAACGGCTTTTCGGGATCGCCCACAGGTGGCGGAACGTGGCGCAAAATCGCCTCAAACAGCGGCTTCATGTCGGGCGATTCTTCTTCGAGAGTGTCTTTGGCAAACCCCGACAAGCCCGACCCAAACAGGTAAGGAAACTCGCACTGATCGTCATCAGCCCCCAGCTCTAGAAAGAGATCCAGCACCTTATCAACGGCGACGTGAGGATCAGCACGCGGGCGATCGATTTTGTTGACGAAGACGATCGGGCGCAGCCCTTTCTCTAGCGCTTTCTTCAACACAAAGCGGGTCTGAGGCATCGGGCCTTCGTTGGCATCGACGATCAGCAAACAGCCATCCACCATGCCCAACACGCGCTCTACTTCTCCGCCAAAGTCAGCGTGTCCGGGCGTATCGACAATATTGATCAGCGTCTCTTTGTAGCGGACAGCCGTATTTTTGGACAAAATGGTAATGCCTCGCTCCCGCTCCAGATCATTAGAGTCCATCACGCAGTCCGGAACGGCTTCCCCTTCGCGGAACGTGCCAGCTTGCTTGAGCAGTGCATCGACGAGAGTTGTTTTACCGTGGTCAACGTGGGCAATAATCGCAACGTTGCGAATCGGGAGAGTCATAGGAAGGTTCCTGCGAAAAGGATTAGGGAAGTCTGCAATAGGGTTGGGGTCTTCTTTATAAAAACGCAGATGAAGCGAACACAGTAAAGAAGCCTTAACAATTCTATCTTAGCGGTTACAAAAACAGATGAAGTGTTAAGCGTTGCCTTGGGCTTTTGTAAAACAGATCGATCGACAAATCGACAAATCGACAAATCGACAAATCGACAAATCGACAAATCGACAAATCGACA
>NZ_JBJPHS010000168.1:5145-9974 GCF_052939495.1 Phormidesmis sp. 146-12
AATCGATCGACTCCATCTCTTGATCTCTGGACACAAGAGACGATCGAGCAATTTCGGTGAGGGTGAGTAACCATTCTTTCGCTTTGGGTGCAGAAAGGCTTTTGTTGGGTTTCGCTCTGCTCAACACCAACCTACAGAAAATGAGGAGGTTCAGGCACCCAAGGCATTTACTCAGGCACGATCGTCAGAATCTTTTTAGCTACCGCTTCAGGAACTGGCATTACGGAAAGTCGATTGCCCTGACGCACGACGAGCAATTCATCTGAGGTGAACGTCGATCGCAGCATTTCTAAAGAAACTAAATCGGGCAATTCTTCGACAAATTCCACACAAACGGTTTGCCATCGGGGAGAATCTTGCGTTGATTTTGCGTCGTAATAAGGGCTATCAGGATCAAACTGCGTTGGGTCAGCAACCTCTGATTTGATGACTTTCATCACACCTGCAATCCCCGGAGGCAGCGTGTTGGAGTGGTAAAAGAAGACCAGATCTCCAGACTGCATTGATCGCAAAAAATTTCGCGCTTGATAATTGCGGACTCCATCCCAAATCGTTTGACGATCGCGCTTGAGGTCAGCGATCCCATAGACATTGGGTTCAGATTTCATTAACCAATAATTCATGACAAAAATAGTGAAAATTGTGCGATCGAAACCAGTTGCTTTAAGTCAGTTAAGAACGGTGCTTTCTAGCGTAATCGCCATTTTTAGATCACAACCTGCTATAAAGGTTTCGAGAGAGGAGTGAACACAGCATGAACCCACGTAAAGACGCTTTAGAGATTCTGAAAGAGACCAGTCGGACTTTTTTTATTCCCATCAGTCGTTTGCCTTCAGGTCTTCAAGAAGCCGTTGCATCTGCTTATTTATGTATGCGGGCGATCGATGAAATTGAAGACGATCCCCTGCTTGAAAATGCGACTAAAGCCAAAATTTTACGGGAAATTAGTCTCACTTTGCAGTCAGGAATCGACGGATTTGGAGAAGATGCGTTCAAATCTGCGTTTGGTGAATCGGTCGATCGCTTGCCAGAGGTGTCGCTGAGAATTGGAGAATGGGCAACCCTGGCTCCCAACTCGATTGCGCCGCGCATCTGGGAAGCTACCGCTGCAATGTCTGATCGCATGGCGCACTGGGCCGACTGCAACTGGAGAATTCAAACCGAACAGGATCTCGATCGCTATACTTTTAGCGTAGCGGGTTCGGTGGGTCTGCTGCTCTCGGATCTGTGGGCCTGGTATGACGGCACGAAGACCGATCGAGTTGAAGCGATCGGCTTTGGTCGAGGGTTGCAGGCGGTCAACATTCTTCGTAACCACAGTGAAGACCTGACGCGCGGCGTTGATTTTTACCCAGACGGCTGGACGAGCGATGATCTGCAAACCTATGCCCGTCGCAACATTCAGTTAGCCGATGCCTACACTGCTTCGCTGGTTTTGGGTGGCCCTGCAATGGATTTTTGTCAAATCATTCTCGCGCTGGGTCACGCCACCCTCGACGCAATGCTGCATGGATCTGAAAAGCTAAGTCGCAGTCAGGTCTTAGCTCTAGTGCAACAGATGACGAGCTAGAGAATTGAGGCAAGAAAATTAAGCCGAAGGTGCACGAAAGCGTTGTCCCTATTTGTCCTGTGGACTGTGGGCTGTGGGCTGTGGACATCAGGGGAAGGCAGGGATTCTTTCGTCTCTGGCTAATGTCTTTGGGTTGAACTCTGTTTGGTTAAAAACGGGGCGTTGCTGAATCAGGGGATGAATTGCCCCAAAGCGCGGGAAACCCAAGGTTCAAAGTCCCCCAATTTTGGGGGATTTAGGGGGCGAAAAGATGGACACTTCCCACAGATTCATCCCTGCTTGAGATCTCGACCTAAGCGATCAAGCCGCCAAACGGCGAAAAGTATGGACACTTCTCACAGATTCATCCCTCCAATCAGCAACGCCAAAAACGGATACTTGAGCTAGAAGATCCCTTCCTCAGTTTGAGAAACTTTATGCCGAAAGTCACGGGTCAGCGTCTTGTGTTTTATGGAAAATCTCGTTAAGTCTCTGACCAAAAGATGATTTCTTCTAGTACACTTGCACACTAGACGATCGTGAACTACAATTTAGCGTCTGTTATGTGAGGAAACTCAATGAATAAGGGCGAATTAGTAGATGCGATCGCGCAAAAAGCGGATGTCACCAAAAAGGAAGCGGATGCCATTTTGAGCGCAATGCTCGACACGATTTTGGAAACCGTTGCTACAGGAGACAAAGTGAGTCTGGTAGGCTTTGGCAACTTTGAAGTCAGAGATCGCCAAGCTCGCGAAGGACGCAACCCAAAAACAGGCGAGACGATGCAGATTCCTGCGACCCGTGTACCTGCTTTTTCTGCGGGCAAATCCTTTAAAGAGCGCGTGGCTCCCAAATAGTCGAGTCACTTTAGGCGGTTAGCTTTTAGCGACTAGCGTTGGACTAAACATCTTGATTTCTCAATCCAGCGCATTCAATATTAACGTGAATTCGATGGGGGTTTTCCGCTCCGTTATTCAGCACTTCATCCCCCCAAGCTGCCAATTTTAGGGAATTTAGGGGGCTGAAGCCGATTGAAACGAAGCGAGTCACTCTCATCGAGCTGACGTAATATTACGACTTGTGAAGGGATTTGAAGACTATCCTGGAGTCGATCGAAAGTTGCTAAAAGCTAACCCTTATTGAGGCTTTATCCAAAAAAAATCGTCGCTAAAGGTTTAAGCCATCAAAGTTGTCCAGAGTGCTTTTGAAGATAGGGCAGACAGGCTCAGAGATGCCAAAAACACGCTCTAGACTCTGCCAACTATACTAAAAGCATTGGCGTGTGCGAACCTATGGATAACCTTTTTAGAGAGCTTGAAGAACGGCTAGATCAAGGATTTGAAGAACTTTTAAGCTTTGTCAGAGAGATCGAAGGCAGGGGCGAAAACTCATTTAGTCCAGACGTTTCTAACCATTCTCGCGGCGAGGCTTCCAGGGTTGGCACTGCGTCACGCACTTCGAGTCAAACTGTCGATGAGTCAGATAGTTCTAGTGGCAATGTCATTATTACGCCGCCGCCTCAAGCTGACATTCCTGCCGTCACGCTCACCGGGGTTGGGGGATTGTCTGAAGTCTTGCGAGAACTGCGAGAACTGGTCGAACTGCCACTCAAGCGATCGGATCTTCTGACGCTATTGGGGCTAGAACCGCCGTCTGGTGTCCTTTTGGTTGGCCCACCTGGCACAGGCAAAACCTTGACCGCCCGCAAGTTGGCAGAAGATTTGGCAGTCAACTATATTGCGATCGTCGGGCCAGAAATTATGGGTCGATACTACGGAGAAGCCGAAGCCCGATTGCGAAGTTTGTTTGACAAAGCGGTGAAATCGGCTCCCTGTCTGGTGTTTATTGATGAAATCGACAGCCTTGCGCCCGATCGCTCCAAAGTCGAAGGCGAAGTCGAAAAGCGAGTCGTAGCCCAACTGTTGAGCTTGATGGATGGATTTGCTCAGACTCAGGGCGTGATTGTTTTGGCAGCGACGAATCGCCCCGATCACCTCGATCCGGCCTTGCGTCGTCCCGGTAGATTTGATCGTGAAGTGCAGTTTCGGGTGCCCGATCGCTCAGGACGATTGGAAATTCTCAAGCTGCTGACCAAGACAATGCCGCTGGGAGATGTGGAGTTGGGCGCGATCGCCGATCAGTCGATGGGCATGGTGGGTGCTGATTTGAAAGCACTTTGTCAAAAAGCTGCCTACACTGCGCTGCGTCGATTGATGCCTGCTTTGAATGCCCCGGTGCCAACGACGATAACCGTAACTCAGTCCGATTTTCTGCAAGCGCTCAAACAAATCAAGCCTGCTGTCTTGCGATCGGTCGAGGTTGAATCTCCTAATGTGGCGTGGGATGCGATCGGCGGACTGGATGACCTCAAGCAAACGCTCCAAGAGTCGGTCGAAGGTGCCTTGCTGTATCCCGAACTCTATCATCGAACCAAAGCAAAAGCACCACGAGGCATTCTACTCTGGGGGCCGCCCGGAACCGGAAAAACCCTGTTAGCCAAAGCCGTCGCCTCTCAAGCACAAGCAAACTTCATCGCCGTCAATGGGCCCGAACTGTTGAGCAAATGGGTGGGCGCATCCGAGCAAGCGGTCAGAGAACTGTTTGCCAAAGCACGTCAGGCGGCTCCCTGTGTGGTGTTTGTTGATGAGATTGATACATTGGCTCCAGCGCGGGGTAGCTTTCAGGGAGATTCGGGTGTGAGCGATCGCGTCGTGGGTCAACTGCTGACTGAGTTAGATGGACTACACGACTGTCCCAATGTGCTCTTAGTCGGCGCAACCAATCGTCCTGAAGCGCTCGATCCGGCTTTGTTGCGATCGGGAAGATTGGATTTGCAGCTAAAAGTAGATTTGCCCGATCGTACGAGTCGTCTCGCGATTTTGCAGGTTCACAACCACGATCGACCTTTGGCAGAAGTAGCGTTGGCCACCTGGGCCGACCTGACCGACGATTGGAATGGAGCGGACTTAGCCCTATTGAGCAATCAAGCGGCTCTAGAAGCAGTGCGTCGCTATCGAGGTCAAGGACTGAGCGATCCGAGTGCGATTCAAATTACCCAGGAAGATTTTGCAGCAGCCTACGATCGACTCTGTAACCAACGTCAAACTAGATAGCGATTCGAGCTTAACGTTATGTGAATTCGATGAGGTTACTCACTGCGGTTATTGGCGTTGCTGATTGGAGGGATGAATCTGTGAGAAGTGTCCATCTTTTCGCCCCCTAAATCCCCCATTCTGGGGTAGGGTTGATTTATTCTATGGGAAGGAAATGTAGGCTAAGA
>NZ_JBJPHS010000169.1:0-9865 GCF_052939495.1 Phormidesmis sp. 146-12
GCGCAACTACAATACAAAATGTATAATTGTAACGCCTTGATAATCAATACCTCATTTTTTTTAGGGCAAAAAAATGGGGGCGTGTAATAGCATAAATCCACGCGTTGTAAGCAAGCCCGCAAGACTCTGAATGAACGAGAAGTAAAAATTATTTTGCAAAACTTTTACTTAAAATTTTATGTGCAAATTAATCGTATTTGCTAAGCAGCATTCATGAACTTTGAATTGTCAAATAAGAAAATTTTAAAATGAAATTCCGCACCTCTATTTTATTCTTACTTGTATTATTCGCAAGCTGTAAAAAAAATAAACTAAATACATGTGAACTTGATATTTGTGACGAACGAAGAAAAACAATCATGACTGCTACTGAATGGAGTGGGACATTGGGCTATTATAATGACATAAGAAAATGGGCAGTGAATGTTTCTATTCCAAATACAATTGACGGCTTAAGAACTTGTATCATTTGTGTAGATATTCCGGATAGTTTAAAGACATTGGGACGAATTGTAACATTTAGCGGAAATTTAAAAGAAAGTTGCAACAATCCGAAGCCTCAATTTTTTGGACAAGAAATATATTTTGTTAATCCAACTGTTTTAAAATAAAATAATACTTATCTGAAGAACAAAATAATTTCTATAATTATAAAATTGTACAGATAATTTGGCCTGCTTACAACATACGGTTTGCTGCTATGCCGGCTTGACGGAAGAAACTTCAGTTTCAACTATCTATCATCTTCAGCTTCGGCTTGACCGTTTTATAATGGAATTTGTGCTAAATTTAATCATCAACATTCTAATCGGCTTCAGTTGCCGGGCTGACCGTTTTTCAAATACCGGCACAGCAGCAAGCCGTGATCGTTAGCGGTCATTGTAACGGACGACACAGCAAGACTAAACAGACAAAAATAATGGACGGCAAACTCCTTAAATATTTTCAAAGAATTATGCCTCTGTCAGACGAAGAGATTAGAGCTATTGTTGAAACAATGAGCATAAAGCATTATAAAAAGGGGACTGTTTTACTTGAAGAAGGTCAAAATTCTACTGAAGTTTTTTTTGTTTTAGAAGGTTGTGTAAGACAGTATTATGTAGTTGACGGTGATGAAAAAACAAATAATTTTTTCACCGAAGAACAATGGGTGATTTCTATGAATAGTTTTAGTCAGAACGCACCATCAAAACACTTTTTGGATTGCTGTATGGATAGTGCTTTGGTAGTTGGCAATAGTGAAAAAGCAGAAAGTCTGTATAAAAGATTTCCAAAATTTGAAACTGTTTCACGAAAAGTAATGGAAAAAGTATTTGCAGAGCAACAAGAAATAATGTCGTCATATACTACCGACACAGCAGAGCAACGTTATCTGAAATTATTAAAATCAAGACCTGATTTATTCCAAAAAATTCCCCAATACCAAATTGCAAGTTATGTTGGCGTAAAACCCGAATCATTAAGCAGAATCAGAAAACGGATTTCTAAAAATGATTCTAAACCATAAAAAATGTCTGCTGTCTCTAAATAAATTGAAGCCTAATGGCTGACTATATATACTTTTTTTTGGGGATACCAACAATAAAGTGAAATAGTAATAAGGACTACAAAAAACATACCTCCAATGCTCGCTTCTATTCCAAAATCGCCACCACTAATCCAAATAGGAGCATTACCAAATACAGGTTTTAATAAACTCGGCTCTTTGTCTCCACTAACACCAAATCCAAGAATAGTCCCCTGCATAAAATTTGCCATAAAATGCAATCCCAAAGGCATTGCTAAATTATTGGTTTTAATAAAAGCAATACCAAACAGAATAGAAGCAATAAATATATTCATCGATGCCAGTATTTTCACAGTTCCATTCATTCCAGGATTATTAATATGGGTTAATAAAAAGAGTGCGGCTACAATTAATTGAGCGGGCCATTTTCCAAGAGCCTGAATTAGACGTTGAAACATAAATCCTCTGAACAATAGCTCCTCGGCAATGGCAACAAACAGAAATATTGAAAGACCGTATAAAACAGCTGAAAAAGAAAAAACATTTACCTGCCAATGGATGTAACCAATAATAGATAAAATCAAAACAGGTAAAATCATAAGTGCAGCACCAATTAATAGCCCGACAAATAATTCTTTCAGCCAAACCAGATTGATATTGCCTGCTAATTCACTTATTGGTTTACGCCTCAACAGTTGACATATAATTGAAACAACTGAAATCAATACAATCTGATGAACTATTGTTATCTCAAAAGAAAACTGGTCTGCTAAAATAATCAGTGGAAATAGTAAGCAGAATAGCATCAAAAAAAATAGCACTACCCACCAGATATTTTTGATTTTTCTTTCTGAATTTAAAAATACTTCCATTGCGTTTTTATTTTATTTTATTAATTTTCAATTTCTATTGCAACATTTCCTCTTTTATGTCCTTTCTCAACATAAGCGTGTGCTTCGGCAATTTGTTCCAATGAATAGGTTCTATCAATTACCGGCATCCATTTATCGGCTTCAATAAGCTCCTTTAGAAATATTATGTCTTCTGCTTTATGGCTAATTACACCTGTGATTACCTTTTTGTTGCTTGACATAGAAATCCACAAACCTTTAAGCATTTCCGACACACCAGCAGCACTAAGAATCATTATTCCATTTTTATTTAGTGACTTTAAACTTCTTGAAACAGATATTGCTTTCACAGCATCAAAAATCACATCATAAGTTTCGTTCCTTTGAGTAAAATCCTCCTTTGTGTAATCAATTACCTTGTCTGCTCCGATGGATTTTACTAAAGTAATATTTGAAGAGCTACAAACACCCGTCACATAAGCACCAAATGACTTTGCCAATTGAACGGCAGCAATTCCTACTGAACCAGAAGCTCCTACTACAAGCACTTTTTGCCCTGGTTTTATCTTAGCCTTTTTTATAAAATGTAATGCTGTAACTCCACCAAAAGGTATGACGGCTGCTTCCTTGTGAGAAATAGTCTCAGGTTTTAATGCTACTGACCCATTTTCAGGCAGACATTTGTATTCCGCATAGGCACCAAAACTCATATCTGTATGACCAAAGACAGAGTCACCAACATTGAAATTTTTCACATCTTCACCGACACTTTCAACTTCACCTGAAAAAACAGTTCCCAGAATATTAACTTTGGGTTTTATTAAGCCGAAAATAAATCTGACAGCAAATGGGTCAGCTTTGCGTAATCTCCAATCGCCTGAATTGACAGCCGTGGCTTTAATTCTTAGCAAAATCTCATTATTTTTTGGTGTTGGTTTTTCTACCTGTTTGACTTGGAGAACCTCTGGTGGACCATATTGTGTGTAAACTGCTGCTTTCATTTTTTACTTTTATTAATTATTTGAAAGCGCAAAGGTATGTGACCCATTTTCTAATTTCGTTGACTTCGGTTAAGAAATAAAATACTACTTTTAAGACCGATAGAAAAACAACGAACCGCTAACACGGGTTTGGCAAAAGTGGCGGCTCAGTGCTCCGCAGACATATTTGTGGCAAATCAAAGTTTGGTTCTCCGCATCAACATTTGTGGTGAAAATCGCCACCTTCGCCAAGCCCAAAACCGTTACCTGTAATGCATAGACAGAGTTCATCAATCAAAAATATTAATGACACAAAATTCACTTGAGGTTGCAGTTCTTTACTATTCTGACGAAGGGCGGGAGGCGTCTTTCACTGACTTGGTAAACAACCGAGAAGTAATGGACTTAAAACATTATGAACCTTCAGCTTTTTGGAGTGTATCAGGTGGATTTGACGTGACTTTAAATGGGTACTCTTCAATTTTTCACAGCTGCAATTTCTATTGTTTGGTTAAGGCGACAAGTTTTTTAATTCATTCTTTGTATTGGATAAAAGGCAAGCAATCTGAGTGGTTTGACACAAACGACGACTTCCCAAATGATGTTTTGATTAACCCCACACCTAACACCATGCTAAGACTTCAACGTATAACTAAAAGTGAAGTCGTGTTTTCCTATTCGCCACTTGACAATAACTATGCACACAAACGAGGTGACAGATATTTTAGTGACATTAGGCTAGACAGTGACGCTTGGTTTGAGCAAACAAATCTTGCATTAGGTGAGTATTTTAAGATATTAGAGTTTGTTATTGATAAAGGTGACAAATCAGAAAGGATTGTTGAGACAATGACAGAATATTTGAAAGTTTGGAAAGACATATCAAAACACTGAAGCACTACAGCCAACAACCAAGGCTTCGTCGAGCCTTCCAAGCCAACGACGAACCCCTGGTTGTACTTAACCGGTAAAAATTGAAGTAACTCACTATTATGAGGTTTGCTTTTAGCAAGCATTGGGCGAGGTGCCCTATAGAATGACACTGGTTCAACGCTGGGCTTGGCGATTTGTATAGGGATTAGCAATTTTGATAGCGTTGTGCTTTAAAATCAGTCTCGCAGCGCATTTTTCTATTCATTTTGGCTGTTTTCTGCCGGGCAGGTGCATGGCATTGCCATACCGCCTTATGCAGTAAAAAAAATTATGCCAGTGCTGCTACAATATGCCTTGTCTTTTACTGCCCATCTGGGTGCGGCGGTTTGCTTTTGTAGTGTAGCAGTATTTCCATAGGCCTTTTTTGCAACCTCGCCCTATAAGCCGGGCATTGCCCCGCTTTAAATGCGGGAAATGCTACCTGGGATTATAAGGCTCCTCTTTTTGGGCTTTAAGTAGCCAAGCTGCAAGCATTTACTTTACTACCCCAATACCCGGCCTTAAAATAAACACCCCATGCCGTACACAGAAACGCCCGGTGCCCTACCTACCCGCTATGCACCACCCTAATGCCAAAAAATTTTTGCTATATAACCTGAATTATTGGAGGTGAACGCTTATTTTTACAGAAATGATTTTTAATACTTTTGACCATGCAAAATGTATAATTGTAACACCTTGATAATCAATCCCTCAATTTTTTTTGGGGCAAAAAAATGGGGGCGTTTAATAACATAAAGCCACGGGTTAGCTGCAACTTATGCAATCATCTCAACATACATATGATAGACATGACCTTGTAGTTAAGAAAGAGGGTTGGGCTAATGTATTGTTCGGACTACCAGGACTAGCTTTATTTACTATTTGTCTGTTCTTTGGTATTGGTACGAAAAATTACTTTAAAGAACATACTTGGGCAACTATATTTTCTATTCTTGCTATTGGTACAGCAGCATATTTTCTAATTCGTAACGGCTTTGACAACAGAATAAAACTTGTTATTAGTAAAGACGGAATCTGGACCGTAAAGCAGGGGCTTATAAATTGGAGCGACATTCAGTACTACTACTTTGAAGAAAGAAGTGATGGCGAATCGACTGCTAGTTCCTTAAAAATAAAGCTGGTTAACATTGACAGAACTATTGATATAAACACATCAATGCTTAATACAAATGAAGAAGAGATAGAAAAAGCTATTACCTGCAATTCTGGCGACTTTAATATCATCCAATTACTCAAGGAGATAAGAGTGTACTGATGACGACGTTGTGCGGCTAACATTAGCTTGCTGCTATAGCGGCGGACACTTTGCGGGAGGTCAAACTTTCCTATATTGCCGCTACAGCAGCAAGCTTTTACCGTTATGCCCAATTATAAAAAGAAATCCAAAATATGAATAAAGAGTTTTTAGAAGAATATTCACTATTTAGAAAGTTTAATTGTGAATTACCTCGACAATTAAATGGTATTTCTAAACCGCCAATAAATATGGAATGCAGGAATTGTGGTGGTAATCAAACTTTCAATATGATAAATGAATATTGGGAGTTTCATAATTTCATGAATCCTCCAAGTGGAGACCAAAAATTAAGATTGCTATACGAGTGCCAATCTTGTAGAAAGTTTTTTAGGCAGTTTGATGTCTATACTAGCCCAGACTTAGATTATGTTTATAAGTTCGGACAATATCCTGAATGGGAAATAAAAATGGATAAAACTCTTGAAAACATGCTTGGAAAACATGCTAAGACTTTTAGGAAAGGTCTAGTTTGTGAATCTCAAGGATACGGGCTAGGCGCATTCGCCTACTACAGGAGAATAACAGAAGAAATCATTGATGAACTTTTAGATTCAATAATTGAATTAATTGAAACTGACCATAAAACACAGTATTTAGCGGCTTTAGAAAAAACGAAACAAACCAGAGTTACTCAAGACAAAATTGATTTGGTCAAGGACCTATTGCCATCAATATTAAAACCAAATGGAATGAACCCTTTGGGAGTTCTACATAGTGAACTTAGCGAAGGTTTGCATGCCGAAACTGACCAAGCATGCCTTGAAAATGCAAGTCATATCAAGAGTATATTGACTTTTCTAATTAATCAAATAATCATGAGTAAGGAATCTAGGAAAGGATTTTCCGAAAGCATGAAATCATTACTAGAAAAGAAAAGTAAAAAATAACTGGGCATAACAACCAAGGCTTCGTCGGGCCTTCCAGGCCAACGACGAAAAACTGGTTGTACTGAACCGATAAAAATTGAAGAAGGCTTGCTATTATGAGGTTTGCTTTTAGCAAGCATTGGGCGAGGTGCCCTATAGAATGACACTGGTTCAACGCTGGGCTTAGCAGTTTGTATAGGGCTTAGCAATTTTGATAGCGTTGTGCTTTAAAATCAGCCTCGCAGCGCATTTTTCTATTCATTTTGGCTGTTTTGTGCCGGGCAGGTGCATGGCATTGCCATACCGCCTTATGCAGTAAAAAATTTATGCCAGTGCTGCTACAATATGCGTTGCCTTTTACTGCCCATCAGGGTTCGGCGGTTTGTTTTTGTAGTGCGTCGGTATTTCCATAGGCCTTTTTTGCAACCCTGCACTATAAGCCGGGCATTGCCCCGCTTTAGGTGCGGGATATGCTACCTGGGATTATAAGGCTCCTCTTTTTTGGGCTATAAGTAGGCGAGCTGCAGGCCTTTACCTTACTACCCCAATACCCGGCCTTAAAATAAACACCCCATGCCGTACACAGAAACGTCCGGTACCCTACCTACCTGTTTTGCACCACCTTAATACTAAAAATTTTTTGCTATATAGCTTGTATTATTGGTGGTGAACGCTTATTTTAACAGAAATGATTTTTAATATTTTTGGCCATACAAAAAGTATAGTTGCAACTTATTGAAAATCAATACTTTTAAATTTTTGAACATGAAATGCCCACGAACTGCCGCACACCTGAGCACAAATGATTATTGGGCATTCCATATGGCAATTAAAAACAGTCTCTACCCAGTAGAGACGCACAAAAAAATGAACATATGAAAACACCTCAAAAAACCAGTAAAAAGGGACCAAACAGTAGTTTAGGTAACCCTACCAACTGTACAAATCGTATTGGCGCAACTACAATACAAAATGTATAATTGTAACGCCTTGATAATCAATACCTCCATTTTTTTGGGGCAAAAAAATGGGGGCGTGTAATAACATAAATCCACGCGTTAGCGTTCAGGAATCCCTCATAATGGAAATATTTTGTTTACTTTTATCTGCAAACTTGCTATTATTGTATTTATTATGAGAACCAAAACACTGCACTGTACCTTTATTTCCCTGCTTTTGTTGTCCGCTTATACTCGTGCAAAGTCACAAACGCTGGTAAACACAAGCGGGAACACAGTTCAAAACGGTGCCATAAGTGTGGAATATTCTATAGGAGAGATTGGCATAACAACTTTATCGGCCAATCAAACCTACGCAACCCAAGGGCTGCTACAACCCATTTACAAATTCAAAGACTGCAACTTGCTCCAATTCATTCCCAATGCATTTACCCCAAATAAAGACAACCTGAACGATGCTTTTGGAGTCAAGAACTGGCCTGCAGCCACGTTTTTTGAACTTTGTGTTTACAATCGCTGGGGTGAACTGGTGTTTAAGACTACTAGTCTTTCAGACACATGGAACGGCGAGTACAAAGGGAAGCCGCAGCCTGTTGGCACCTATGTCTACACAGTTAAAGCAAGTACCGCTGCTTGTGGTTTCATTGTAAACAACGGGACAATCACCCTGATACGTTAACTGCTTTTCAACCTACTACTATGAAAAGATTTCTCTTTTTGTTTGTGCTTTTTTCCAATTCAATTGTTTTTTCCCAAGCGCCGCAGGCCTTAAATTACCAGGCCGTAGCCCGCAAAGCGGATGGAAGTATCCTGCCAAGTCAAGCCGTGGGTGTGCGTTTTAGCATTTTAGAGGGAGGTGCCTCAGGACCTGTTGTTTACCAGGAAAGTCACCAGACGGCTACCAATAACTTTGGCTTGTTTACACTATCCATCGGAAAAGGAAATGTGATTACCGGAGTGTTTGCAGGTATTCCCTGGGGCGCAGGATCCAAATTCTTGAAAGTTGAAATTGCACCGCAAGGGGGGAATAACTACCAGCTTCAGGGCGTTACGCAACTTTTCAGTGTCCCCTATGCCCTTTATGCAGAAAACAGCGGAAGACCGGGACCGCAAGGGCCTACAGGTCCACCGGGACCTCCGGGAGTTACCGGACCTGCCGGAAACACTGGTCCACCCGGTCTTCCGGGAGTAAAAGGACCAACAGGAAGCCAGGGACCTGTTGGACCCGCCGGCCCACAAGGCTTACCTGGAGCTGCGGGAGCAGCAGGGCCGCAGGGCCCCGTTGGACCCGCCGGCCCACAAGGCTTACCTGGAGCTGCGGGAGCAGCAGGGCCGCAGGGGCCCGTTGGACCCGCCGGCCCACAAGGCTTACCTGGGGCTGCGGGAGCAGCAGGGCCGCAGGGCCCCGTTGGACCTGCCGGGCCACAAGGGTTACCAGGGGCTGCGGGAGCAGCAGGGCCGCAGGGTCCGGATGGTGCAACAGGCCCTACTGGACCTCAGGGCATTGCGGGCAGCAATGGAAAAACAATCCTCAATGGCACAACCGACCCGTTAGCGACCAGCGGCGTGGATGGTGACTTTTATGTGAATACAACAACGCAACAACTCTTTGGGCCCAAGACAACAGGTGCCTGGGGCACTGGTGTCAGTTTGCGGGGACCAGCTGGAAGCCCTGGTTTAAAGAGCTTGATAGATTTAGAGAACTTTTCTAACTCCTCCTCTTGCCAGTTGGGTGGTGTTAGGGTAAAATCAGGTATTGATCAAAATAACAATAATGTATTAGATGCCACTGAAGTAGATAATACCAAAGAGATCTGCTTTGCGCAAAGCAGCAACCCGCAGGATAAGGCAATAATACTGCCAATTAATACTAGTGCAAATACGACAAGTACAACACCAGTTAGAGGTATAGGAATTGTGAAATTCAACAAAGCAAATTACCCGGGAGCAGACTCAATTATACTGGTTTGTAATCCTTATGTTGGTAATAGCAGTAATACAGCTATCGTCGAATTATACAATTTTACAGATAACACAGTTGTGAACAACGGCATCATCATTACAAATAACGAATTTTCTACTACTGCAGACGCTTACCTATCATCCGGTAATGTGTTTAGTTTTTTACCAAACTATGAAATTGCCTTGGGTGTCAGTTTAAAAGCCAGCAACTTGGGTATGTTTGCGGCGACAGGATACTGCTATCTAATTATCTACAGACGATAAAAATGATGGATCAAGAATGTAACGATAGGAGGAACCGCTAACAGGGTGTTTATGAAATAGCGGCTTGATTGGATATGCCCGGCAACTTGTCTTTACTGAACTTCGGAACAAGGTTGAGGCTAAAGCAATGCTAATGTCACTCAAGCCGTGGTGGATGTCTCACGCACCACGCATTTGGTCATTATTTCGGTTCGTAACACACGCACCGAGGCGGAAGTTATAGCCAAAATATTGCAAAAAAGC
>NZ_JBJPHS010000170.1:0-9660 GCF_052939495.1 Phormidesmis sp. 146-12
CCCCCATTTTTGGGGGATTTAGGGGGCGAAGGATCTCAGCAATGACCGATCGATCGACGTATGTGTACACGGCAGCCTTAAAAAAGGGGGAACAAGCCGTCAAAGTCCCTTTTGAAGGAGGATTTAGGGTATCGAAACTCTGAAACTTTAGAAGAAACACTTTTCAAACATCCTCTTAGACTTTGAGAGTTTAGGGGCTGTTTTTGACATGCCAGGAGGAAGGTCAGAGACTCGGCAATAGGAACGTACCATGACCCAAAAAATACAGCCAAACTTTAATGAAGAAGACGCGATCGCTCATCTAGAGTGGGCGAAAACGATGTCTCGCAAAGACCGCTTTTTGCTGCAAATGTTGGTGTTTGTGCCGATTTGTTTAACTCTGGATTGGGCCCAGGCTGATCCGATGGTGGTGTTTATCACAGCAGGGCTGGCGATTATTCCTCTAGCTGCCTGGATTGCTAACTTTACGGAAGCGATCGCAACCGTCATTGGTTCCTCGCTCGGCGGTTTGTTGAATGCTAGTTTTGGTAACGCGACGGAATTAATTGTCTCGATCGTGGCACTGCGGGCAGGCATGATTGATGTTGTGAAAGCAAGTTTGGCAGGTTCGATTATTGCCAATCTGTTAGTCGGGTTGGGCATTTCGTTTTTACTAAATGGTGTGCGGTTTAAGAAGAAAGACGTACAGGTGAATCTGCGCCGCGCCAATGTTTCTCGCCTTAATGCGGGGTCGCTGAACCTGGCAGTCATGTTTCTACTCACGCCTGCCGCCCTGCAATTCACCTCAAGAACGCTGAATATTGAAGTTCACAATCGCCTTTCTTACACGGCTTCAATTCTATTGGTATCGTTTTATGCGTTGATGCTGCTGTTCTCAATGCGGACACACAAGTATCTCTTTGAACAAGAAGAAGATGCCGAACCAGAGGGCTATGGCAATGAAGTCAGCGGGAAGAAGTTTCTCTGGGTGAATGCTGGTTTGCTGTTGGGTTCAACGATCGTTCTCCTCTTTGTCTCTGAGGTGCTAGTCAGCAGTTTGCAGACGGCCTCCGAAACGCTGGGATTGACCAATCTATTCATGGGTGTGATTGTCTTACCATTGTTTGGGGCGGCGGTGGAATACATTACTTGCGGGATTTGCGCCCTCAAAAACAAAGTCGATTTAGCGGTGTCGGTCGCGATCGGTTCCAGTCTGCAAATTGCCTTGTTTGTTGCCCCGATTTTGGTCTTGGTGGGCTGGTTTATTGGTCAGCCGATGAATCTAGCCTTTGACACCTTTTCGCTGGTTGGCGTGGGCATTACGGTGGTGATGACAAATTCGGTGAGTACCGATGGTCGGCACAACTGGCTAGAAGGCGTTTTGTTGCTGATGACCTATGCTATGTTGGGCACCGCATTTTACCTGCATCCCTGACCTCACTGGCGAGACTGAAGAATCTTTGCGCCAATGTTGATTTGAACTAATCGATACAGTTCATCTGAGGGTTTAGTGGGGGTTGGGCCGCCTAAAAATCCCATCACATTTCTTACCACTTGAATCGGAGTCATAATCAATCCCCAGGGAATGCCCCACCAGCCCACAAACAGCGAAAGCAAGCTGTCTTTTAATTGTTCAATGCGTCCACACTTTCGGCAGCAAATGTGAGGTCTGCTACTCCAAGACGTTAGCACCAATGCTGACCAGACGCGATGAGAGGTGTGAGCATCGACTGGCCCCTGTCCTTTGCAGCGCGGGCACGCACTCTGATGCAACAGTCTGACTTGCTCTCTCAAATGGTCTTCAGGGATCTCCTGTGCGGCAACCAGCGAGTAGCCATTTTGTTGGCATCTGCGATTACAAAACCGATAACCATAAGCTTGAGTGCCGCCAAACAGAATGTTAGTTCCACAATAGTCACACTTCGCCATGTTGCCCTCTCATTCGATGTTCAAAATCGCCCACTACTCTAGCAGACGACTTCAATCCGTCAAGCGTTGTTGGTCTGCAAAGTTTTCAGAGTAGCCATCTTCTCGCCATTTATGTAAGAGTCAAGGCTTGTGATCGTTGCTCAATCGATTCTCCATCGTCCGGACTCTAAAGGGGTGGGTCGTCATGCCAAACATCAGAGGCGCTTCCCTATTCAACAAGTTTCACCCATTGCAAAGGGGCAGGTTCAGAGAGTGAAGTCCATGTTCTTTCAATGAGGCTTGTTTAGCCAGGGAACGCGAAGGGCTTGAACGAGAGATTCGATCGGCGGGGGATTAGTGAGATCCAAGGTTCGTTAAGGCAAAAGCTGCGATCGCTCAGGCAGAGCTAATGTTCGTTAAGGCAAAAGCTGTATTTGTTTGTCCACAAGTTGTGTTCGCCTGCCCAAATCCTGTGTTTGGCTACCCATTCATAAGTTTTGCTTAAAGCAATAGTCCGGACAGTTTTTTGAACGACCCCAAAAGGCTCTCAGGAATTACAGTTCCAGCATTGAGCTATTTTTCAAAGTTGGCTCTATTCCTGACTTTGAAAATAAGATCCTGTCCCACGAGCGAATCAGGGTTTGAACCTGAAAATCTGCTCAAAATTTGTCCGAAGTATTGTTAAAGAGAAGCAAGTTTCGTCTAAGCGTTTCTAATATTTACGCAGCCTTCATCATGCGGTGAACGAAGATTAGCAAATACTATAGTGATAGAACTTCATATCATCTCTTCAATATCTATGTCTTACCAAATCAATGTTGCGATCGAGAAAGATGTGAGTGGCTACTATGCCTACTGCCCTCAGCTTAAAGGTTGTCAAACCCAAGGAGACACCCTGGAAGAAGTGCAAGCCAACATCAAAGAATTCACAAGTCTCTGCGCGAAAGAAGAGAATTAACACCGAAACCAACCCACCTAACCATTAACCCTCTCCATCCTACAAACCCAACAAAAAACACCCAAGGCAAGTGTCCTTTAGGTGTGGAGGTGTTGAAGGTTACACCATCCTCCAGGTAAGTTATCCACTGTTTTTTCACGCGCCATCCAACCAGATCGCCAAACTTTTCCCAGTTGCCGTTATATGTCGTTGGTTTGCCGCATTCCTGCCAAATTTGCTTTTGTACACTAAAGCCAAACTTTCCTTCACTGTATTCCACCCACAGTTGATCGATCGTCCGTAAATCCTGACGCGGGAATTGCTGCACGTCTTTCTCCCGCAACCAGCCTTCTGTCTGCCGCTCCATTGCTACACACATCACTCTTAACGTTTCTCGATCCGCTTCCTGCCATTTGCCAGCTTTCAGCATGTCTCGCAGTGGCTTATAGTCAATTCCTTTTTCTGAGGACAAGTTATCTTCGATTAGGAGACGTTCCATCGCAGGAGGTTTTGACAACGGTGCGATTACCATAGAGCGCAACTCCAAAGGAACCGATGCTTTCTTGCGTTGAGCAATCTTCTCGACCGCGATACGAATTCCCTGCGCTACATTCATCAAGGCTGCATCCTCGTTTTCCCACAACGTCACTGGACGCGCATCTTTGGGAAACGCCTGCAATTTACCAAACGGTGCGCCTTGCCAATCTACCGGACGCAAAATCACCGGAATTACACAGGCTTCTCCCGCTTCGTGACGCTGCATCGCCTGTTGCAGTTCATTTCCCCAGCAATAGTCTGAATTGAGAAACGACGAACTAATCAGCAGCAGAATAATGTCGGCCGCATTCAGGTTCGCGTCAATTTCGGTTGCCCATTCTGCCCCTGCACCAATCTGGCGATCGTGCCAATCCTGAATGACCTGATGCCGTTTCAAGATGCTCAAATGCTCAGACAGCTTATCTCGCAGCGATTCATCTTTGTGAGAGTAGGAAAAGAATACGGTCACTGACATAAGCAACGGAAATTAGAGGATTAGCCGAATTGTAACCCTCCCCACTCGTGCTTTAGGCGGTACGATCGTGTAATAAGTGACAGAATCGTATAATAAATTATCGAAAAGAAGTATTCTTTTACTTGGATTTTCTAGAATTTATCAATCCTGTCGAATGAACAACGATCGCGCCCAAAGGTTATCCCATGATGCAAGCCCTACAACAACCTATCAGCTTTGATGAGTTTATCGCCTGGTATCCAGAGAACTCAGACACTAGGTACGAATTACGCAACGGAGTTATTGTCGAGATGCCAAAAGCGAGAGGCAAGCATTCAGACATCGGAGGATTTCTTGTGATTGAAGCAGGAATCTTGATTCGACAATTCCAACTCCCTTATTTTGTCCCCAAAGAATGCGTAGTTCGCTCAGAGGATGGAGAGTCTGGTTATGAACCGGATGTGATCGTGCTGAATCGGGAAACCATTGACAACGATCCCAGATGGGCAAAGGAGTCGGTGATTACGAAAGGGCAATCCGCCGCGCTAGTCATTGAAATCGTCAGCACCAACTGGCGGGATGACTATCACAAAAAATTCGCTGACTATGAAGCGCTCGGTATCGCGGAGTATTGGATCGTCGATTATTTAGGACTGGGCGGCAGACGCTATATTGGCTCTCCAAAACAGCCGACGCTTTCTGTTTATCAGTTAGTCGAAGGGGAATACGAAGAACAGCAGTTTCGAGGCAACGCTACGATCGTTTCCTCCACTTTCCCAAATTTGACCCTGACGGCTGAACAAATCTTTGCGGCAGGACAAGCGATGTGAACTTGGAAAGGCTGATTAAGGGCTAATTCTGAAGTTACACACCGCTGATCTCTAGCGCTTTCCACCCCAAAATAGATTCATCACTTGCACTTGCAGTTCGGTAAATAGCTCGATCGCCCAGACCACGATCGTTTCTCGCACCACTTCAACTAAAAATTCTGTAACCATGTGAGTGATCAATTCAGCAATAAACCCAGCCATAATTTCGGCGATCGCTTCAGCTAACCAGACAATAACTCCACTCATACAAGCTGCTCCAGGAAGACGGTTCGCTAGAAATTATAGAGCGGATGCAACCTCAGATCAATTTCAGATCTATTATGCGTTACATCCGCTATCGATATCAGCCTGAGCGACGATTTGAGAACCAGCGAATGAACAGTTTCTCAAGCTCGATCCAGACAAAGATCAACGCACTGAAGCCGACACAAACCATTAACTCTGTAAAACTCAGATAATGGGTTCCAAAGAAGTTTCGCAATGGCTCGATGTATAGCAGCATCAACTGCATAATGATCGTGGCAACCACCGACAGTAACATAAAGGGATTTGAGAAGGGACTCACTTCAGCAAAGAGTCGAGTGTTCGATCGAATCGCTAAAGCATGACCCATTTGTGCCAAACATAGCGTAGTAAACACCATTGTTTTCCAGCGATCGCGATCCAGTAGTCCGCCCTGTACCTGTTCGGTGTAGCCATAAGCCCAGGACATCATAAAGATCGTCACCACCGCCAACACCAGCCCAATCCGCACCATGTAAGAGCCTAAACCCCTTGCAAAAATGCTTTCTTGGGTATCTTTGGGTGGCTTTTGCATCACGATCGGTCTTCCGGGTTCCACCGCCAAAGCCAGTGCAGGAACACCATCCGTCACCAGATTCATCCACAAAATTTGCAGCGGCGACAACGGCACCCCGCCCAATCCCATTAACGGAGCAGCCGCGATCGTCAACACTTCCCCAATGTTGCTACCGAGAATGTAGCGAATAAACCGCCGAATGTTGATGTAGACGACTCGCCCTTCTTCGACCGCCGCCACGATCGTCGAGAAGTTATCATCCAACAGCACCATATCGCTGGCTTCTTTACTGACATCGGTGCCTGTAATGCCCATTGCCACCCCGATATCCGCCTGTTTGAGCGCGGGCGCATCATTTACGCCGTCTCCAGTCATCGCAACCACATGTTCGCGCTGTTGGAGTGCCTGGACGATTCTCAGCTTGTGTTCGGGAGAAACGCGGGCAAACACACTCACCTGATCAACCTGCTGTTCTAGATCGGGCTGACTGAGCTTTTCTAACTCTCGTCCCGTGAGAACACGATCGCCCGCCAAAGCAATTCCCAAATCTTCGGCAACCGCTTGCGCCGTCAACTGGTGGTCACCTGTAATCATCACCGCCCGAATGCCCGCCGCCCGACACCGCGCCACCGCATCCCGCACTTCTGGACGAGGCGCATCTAACATACCCACCAGTCCTAGCCAGACTAAGCCCGCTTCGGAGGTGTTTTCAGACGATTCGGGAGGAATTTCGTGGAGCGTTTTGTAGGCAAACCCTAGAACGCGCAGTCCCCGACTTGCCAGGTAGTTGTTTTGATCAACGATTTGCAGGCGAAGTTCATTGCTCAGAGGCTCGATCTGGTTGCCTGCTTCAATGTGTGTACAGCGCTCTAGCGTCAATTCTGGCGACCCTTTGGTAAACATGAAGTAGGGCATTCGATTTTTATCGACGATCGCCAACCCCAGTGTTGATTCGTGACGGTGCCCCTGAGCATCCACAATTACGCTCATTCGCTTGCGTTCTGAAGAAAACGGAAACTCAGCCACACGCGGCAGCCAGCGGTCTTTTTTGCCTTTATCTAATCCAGCTTTCCCCGCTAGTGCCAACAGTGCGCCTTCAGTCGGATCGCCCAAAATGCTCCATTCTCCTTGCTCTTTTTGCAACACGGCATCATTACAAAGAACACAGGCGAGTAGAAGGGCTTGCAGGTCAGCTTGATCATTGGGGTCAACTAGCTTGTCTCGATTCAAAAAGTCGCCACCGGGATTGTAGCCTTCACCTGTCACCTTGAGCGCGCCGCCGTGGGTATAGACCGCCTGCACAACCATCTTATTTTGTGTCAGCGTCCCCGTTTTGTCAGAACAGATCGTCGTCACCGATCCGAGCGTCTCTACCGCAGGCAGTTTACGAATCAGAGCGTTGCGTTTGACCATGCGTTGGGTGCCCAGAGCCAGCGTCACCGTAATCACGGCAGGCAACCCTTCTGGAACGACAGCAACCGCCATACTCAGAGAGACTTTCACCAATTCTTCAAATAGACTAGGACGATAGAGTGTGCCGCCGATGATGGTAATCGCGACAAGAATCAACGCCCCAGTCACCAGCGTATTGCCCAACTGATTCATCCGTTTTTGTAAGGGCGTAGGTTCAGTTTCGACCGACTGAAGCGCTTGAGCAATTTTTCCTAATTCCGTTCGCATTCCCGTTTCTGTTACGAGAACCGTTCCGCGTCCCTGGACAACTTCCGTCCCTTCAAACACTAGATTGATGCGATCGCCCAGGGGTGCATCTTCTGGCAAGGCTCCTGTAGATTGTTTGTTAACGGCGTGGGCCTCTCCGGTCAGAGCGGCTTCTCGAATTTGCAGATTAGCCACCTCTAATAAACGCCCATCTGCCGCGACTTTCACCCCCGCTTCGAGCAGCATCACGTCGCCCGGAACGAGATCTTTGGATTCAATTTCACTAGGCTTGCCGTCTCGAATCACCCGTACTCTCGAAGAAGACAACCCTTTGAGGGCGGCGAGTGCTTTTTCGGCCCGACTTTCTTGCAGATAGCCCAAAACGCCATTTAAGATCACGACCACAAAGATGGCGATCGCGTCTTTTGGAAAGGGGAATTTGCCCGTCGTAAAGCCTTCTCGCACATCCAAAATGGCAGAAATGACTGCGACCGCGATCAGCATCAACAACATGATGTTTTTGAACTGATCCCAGAGAATTTCGATCGGGCCACGCCCTGCTGATTCGGTAAGTTCGTTGGGGCCGTATTTTGCCAAACGATCGCTGACTTCTCGGCTCGTCAAACCAGAGGTGCGATCGCTCTTGAGCTTATGGAGCGTGTTCTCCGCTTCCAACGTATGCCAAGCCACGGCTGCGACTGGCTCAGTAACGCGCGAGTCTAACATGGAAGACATGATATTAAGTTTCCTGAAATGCTGTAATCCGTCTAGCACCTAATTATAGTGCCTGAGTGACATAGTTGAATACTATTAATTAGTATTAAGCATAGAGATGCCGCAGCAGAACGTGAATGTGATCCAGTTTTTCCACTGCCTCCTTGAGTGCTTCTGCCCGCCAAGCTGCCATTCTGGGGAACCTGCAAAAAAACCGACCTCTCTAAGAAATCGGAATCTTCAGCTTCACAATCTTCAGAATTGCAAGTTTCGCGAGTTTAGCTCTGAGTACGCGGCTTTTTAGGGGATTGAGCCTTTGCCGATGACTTTGTGGATTTGCGTCGTTTGGGCGGAGTCGGGGGCACTGTTTTGTCAGAGGGTTCTACTTGGGATGGTGCGGATTCGTGCGGGTGACTCAAAGACATTGCGGGTTCGACTTCGGCTTCAATGACAGTCCCTTGCGATCGACCCGCTTCATTTTGCAACACTTCACCTACAACACTGCCCACGGTTTCCTCAATTTCTACATGAGTTTCTGCGGGAGGCTGCACTTCATCAACCCCTTCTTTGCTCAGGTCTGCTCCGAGGATTTCGTCGATCGGCTCCAGGTCTTCCTCAATCCCTTCTGGGGGGTGATCTGCTTTGGGCTGAGGCGCTGTTTCTTGCGTTAAGGGCATGATCGAACTAGAAGCCGGACTAAAAGATTGAGATGCCTCATCATAGTTCCAGGCAACGCCATCGGGGTCTTGTACCTGCGTCCAGCCATCAAAATTGGGCTTGGTTCTGCGTTGAGTAATCGCCTGAGATGTGTTGTTGAGCCGTTTGGCGAGGGAGGCGGTTGAATGAAGCTGCATGTCTGCGGTCTCTAAGTCTGGCTCGTCCCAGGGAGAAGGAATGGCAGTGTTAGCAACGGATTCTGAAGTTTTAGGAGACGAAGGTGCAGCAGGGCTAAAAGGAGTAGGAGGCGCTTCTAAGGGCGTTGTTTCTGTAATAGGTGGCTCAACCTCAAAAGGCAGCGGAACGGGATTAACTTGCTCAATGAGATCGATTAATTGCACTTGCGCCTCTTCTAGAGAAATCGCTTTAGCTTTGTAAGTCAAGACGATCGACTGCGCCAGTGGATTGAGTCTCACACTAGTAATAAAACTGAGCGATTCAATCTGACGGTGCAGTTTTACCGCGGCCTCCGGGTCTGTCTCCAGCCAGAAAGCTTTGATTCGCATCCGTCCTGCGATCGCATGAACAATCTGATAGCCGATCTGTTCCAATGGATTTTCTATAAAAACTTGGGAATAAACTAATCATATCAACTGGAGTAAGTTTGATTGCACCAGAGGAGTTTCTCAATTCTTTGGCTCAACCCAGGCTCTCGTCTATGAATCATTGAGAATTGAGAATAGATAGTTTATAGTCTGGTGAACATTAAAAGATGCCAGAAAAACACGATGTTAAGAAATTAATAATTCTGAGTGCAGCTTCATTTTCTACGCGATAATCGACTGTGAGCGCTACAAAGCTACGATCGCTCTATTTGCAGTCTGTATTAACCGTCTGTATTAACCACAGTCGTCAACCTTCTTACACTAAAATCAACCTTAGAATGAAGCTCCGAGCTTGGGGCTGATAGGGTGGGTTTTGGGCAGCCGATGGATTTAGAATTTAATGCATTTGAGCGGTTGGCGGTGGCGATCGATGTTGGCTGTGAGGGATGAGGGATGAGGGATAAGGGATGAGGCTGGTTGGCCGGGCTTTCAGCTTTTTTGATTGTTCTAATCAATGTGGGAGTTATCCTGCTTGACTGACAAAACTCAGGAAAGCGAGAAAGGAAGCTAGGAGGGAAGTA
>NZ_JBJPHS010000171.1:0-9597 GCF_052939495.1 Phormidesmis sp. 146-12
CTCTATCTTACAGATACAGATAGTAGAATTACACCTTATTTAATTCACGATCCTAGGTGGAAAAAGTCGATGAGGTGCAAAGTTGCTCTTAATCTTTTGTTAGGTTGTGATGTGGTTTTTCCATTACTCAAGGCTCACGACGTTGAACACCTTTTCTACAAGCGAATTGACTTTAGAAATTGCCGAGGCTATGAGATTCCATTTCTTGATTTACTTCCAATGAATCCAGTGACTCATCGGCAAATTATCACACCACTAAAAGATGTTTTGTGTTCACTACTTGGACGCAAACTAGGCAACGCAGTCATGGCTAATTGTTTAAGGGGTTGTTTGCTTTTTTGGTATGCGATCGCACTTAGTCCTTTCCTACTTCTTGCTAATAGTTTCAAGAGGTAAAAATTGATGAAATTTGACTGTTGTCACCGCAATATTTCCAGTAGCCTTTACAACATTGGCTCCCTCTTTAAGGATTGGAAGGCTCCTTCATTAAGCAGTCACCAACTGGATCGTTGGGTCGCGAGATTGAGACGTGGATATCGCCAGATTTTTGGTCGAAGGGTCTCAATTGGCTAAATAAATGGTGTGATTGGTTGCCGCTGCAATTTTAGACTACTCCCCTTTTGGGTGGTCGGTGCAGCGCTTGGGGTGAGCGAAAGGATGATGTCAACCCGCTGAACTTGAACACATTACAGGAGTCGAACAATGCCGCAACGTGTTTATGACGAACAAGGGCTAATTTATGCCTTCTATCAACGCCTGCCAGGTCAGGAGAATAATCCGCTCTACTTGTCCATTCAGACTCAAATCGCTCAAAACTTTCCTCAGTCAATGAAATTTGGCTTGACGCGGTTGCCTGTAGTCAATGAGTTGCTGCAAGTCGATCGCTTTCTGTGGCGTGTAGAGGGAATCATTCATCAATCGGTCGGTTTAGAAGCTGCCCCAGATGACCTACTCGCTTGCCTGCCGCCACAAGTTGCGATCGTTCAACTCTCCTTCTATGGAGTACTGGGTTAAATCGCTGTTGACTCTCTGGAATTGTCTCTGCTTGCATTCTTGCTGTTTCACGCGCTATTGGCGAAACTATGATTGTCACGATCGCAGCTGGACAAAATCCCAGACTCACGCTTGATCCTCGCGTTCCCATTGCAACAATGACTGCTTTTATCGCCCAAGTCAGTTTAGGAGATACCCCGGTTACTTCACTAGCGTATAAAACAATTTTCGCTGTGGGAACTACTCTTTTTCTGATGACTCTAGCGCTCAATGTTTTTAGCTTCTGGTTTGTGCGTCGATTTCGGGAGATTTACGAATGACTCTGATCAATTTCAAATCATTGAACTCTAACAGCTCGCCTTTGTTTACGGCATCGCGATCGATGCGGTATGGTCTAGATTGGTTGTTCGCGATCTCGACTTGGGCGGCGATTTTTATCGCTTTGGTTGTGTTGGCAAGTCTGCTGATTGATGTTGCAGTCGATGGAATTCCTCGCCTCAATTGGGCGTTTCTAACAAGTTTTCCTTCCCGCCGTCCGGCTGATGCAGGCATTCTTTCGGCTCTAGTTGGCAGCTTGTGGTTGCTTGGGCTGGTGATTGCGATCGGGTTTCCCGTTGGAGTGGGAGCCGGAATTTTTTTAGAGGAGTTTGCCGATCGTTCTTGGCTGACTAACATCCTGGAAATCAATATCAGTAATCTAGCAGGCGTTCCTTCGATTATCTATGGTCTACTCGGCTTACAGCTATTTGTGCGGGTGCTGCAACCGATTACAGGCGGAAGAACCGTTCTTTCTGGTGGGCTGACTCTATCTCTGCTAGTTTTACCAGTGATCATCGTAGCAACGCGTGAGTCACTTCGGGCTGTTCCGAGTAGTTTGCGTGAGGCTGGCTTTGCTTTGGGAATTACTCACTGGCAGGTGCTTTGGGGATTGGTTCTGCCACAGGCACTTCCAGGCATTCTCACAGGCACAATTCTGGCTATCTCACGAGCGATCGGAGAGACCGCATCATTGATTACGATCGGAGCATTGACCTTCATCGCGTTCTTGCCACCCTTATCGATCGAAGGCTTACGCACTCCATTTACGGCTTTGCCCATTCAGACCTTCAATTGGGTGTCTCGTCCCCAGCCTGAATTTCACACTAATGCTGCTGCTGCGATCGTTGTGCTGATGGCGATCTTGTTGTGCATGAATGCAACGGCGATCTACTTGCGAAATCGATTCTACAACGCTAATCAATAGCAGGTCTAATGTTTCAAGCGCTCTCAAGAGCCAAGGGTGCTTGGAACATAGACAATTCTAAAGTTTGAGCAATACTGACACAGCGATCGTGCAAACTCAGTGTTAGATCAGTGGAATAGTGCTCAGACGAGCAGGTTTTGAAACACACCCCAGTCTAATCTCCTGCATAAGCGCCTAGTAGAGCAATTCATGCAGGAGATTTCCTTAAACTTAACAGGTGGTTTTGAGATGATACATCACTGCTGGAGAAAAGCCTGCCCAGAGCGGCGTATTGATATCCGCAGTTTTCAGTCCCTCTGCTGTCCAATGATTGCTATTGCGGACAATAGAATATCGTCCTGTTGCTTCATAGAATGCTGTTCCAGAGGCAGGATCAGAGAGTTGAATTAACTTACCTTGTTCAGTTCTTCAATACTTCGGACAAATTTTGAGCAGATTTTCAGGTTCAAACCCTGATTCGCTCGTGGGACAGGATCTTATTTTCAAAGTCAGGAACAGAGCCAACTGTGAAAGAATAGCTCAATGCTGGAACTGTAATCCCTGAAAGCCTTTTGGGGTCGTTCAAAAAACTGTCCGGACTATTGGTTCTTTGAAACGACTGTTTGACAAATTGCATCAAGGCTAGATAGTGCGATCGCTCCACTCCCACACATTTCACCTCATCGTGATTGGGTAAGCGATCGTGAGCCTGAACTCGCAATGCCGCCAGATTTGGGAAGAACAGCGCTCGAAATCCTCTAGGGATAATGTCTTCTAGTCGAGTCGGAGGATTCATGTACCAATTGCGCTCTCCCCACCCAAACCCAATGTACTGAGAACGGGTAAGCGGTTCAGGTAAGTATGTTCGCCAGTTAAAAGCATCGGTTTGAACTGGAATAATAAGGTTAGTGTGAATATCCGTTCGAGTCACACATACTTTGTATTGACAACCGAGGCGAACTTGAGAACCCCATGTTCTAGGAATCAGTGATCCGATCGTCAGTAAGATTGGAATCGGCAACAAAAGACTGACAGCAATTGTTAAGCATCGTTTCAGCTTCATAGTTTAATTCAAGTTTGTGATGCCGAGATAGTTTCATTCACAGCTAAAGGAACTTTGATCGGTTCAGGAATGGGTTCTGTGATCATAGTTTCGAGAGCAGTTTGTAGCGTTTCGGTGAGGTCTACGATCGCGGCAGAGCGATTAGCGCGATCGCTTTCCCATCGGTCTGATACTGAGATCGCTTCTCCAACCGTAAATTTCACTCGTCGTAACCCAAGCCGAGGACGCTTTGCTGGGTTGCCCCGTTTCATCCGTGTGACGCACTCCCAGAGCAAGAGAGCGATTTCAGCGATGCGATCGAGACTCGGTTTCTCTGCAACATATTGTTCTGTAAGGTTGAGAAAACTCTCAGTCCAGTGCATATGCCATAGATACGAACTCGCTTCAGCGGCAATTTGGTCGGCGAGTCCCCGCTCTACTGAAGATAGCTTGTTTAGCTGTGGTAAATCACTGCGATAGATTCGTGTCCAAGCTGCTTGCTCAATCCGATGTCGTCGATCGATAAAATCTCCCTCTGGAGCTATCCCGAAGTATCGTTCTGCAACACCCAAGGCAACATCTAGAAGCACTTGTAAGCGATCGCTGATTGTTCCCGTTTGGGGTAAATTCTGATGATAGAAATGATTGTAAAAGTCTTCCATCTGTTGCAGTAAGTGATGACTCAAGCGATTCAAACGATAGTAAAACCATTCTTCACTATCTTGACTAATTTCGGGATGCGGTTGATCAAGTTTGGATAATCCACTATCGACTTCTAGCTGGTCAAACAATCGAACAAGTGCAGCCTTTGGTGTCCGAATATAGCGATATTGAATCCCTACCGGAACTATCAAGACTTGTTCGGAACGTCCTGCCTTTTGCAATTCTTCGACAGTCCAGAAGCCAAGACGGGCAATTCCTGGCTCTAAGGGACTTAAGCGTTCATTTTGCCCGTTCACGGCTCCTTCTGGAGCAATTGCTAGCGGAAACTGTCCCTCGATCGCAAGTTGACGCGCCGATCGTAGCCCAGCCAAATCAAGTTTACCGCGTTGAATTGGAGTCGAGCCTAAGCGCGAGAATAGCCATCCTGCAATCGATCCGGCCCAGAGTGGAATACCACGATCATACAAAAAATGCACATGAACAGGCGATCGCAATCGGATGTTGTACTGTAGTGCGATTTTAGGTAAGACACGGTTGATTAAGTGCAACAGGCAAGGGGGATCATCACAAGTTGGATGACGAAAGGCAATCAGTAACCGAATCTTGCCAAGTTGAAATTGCTCATAAAGCGCGGCGAGATGTTCGATGTTTTGGGTTTGAATTTCGCTGATTCCGTTTTGATGGAGTAACCAGGACGGAAGAATCTGTTGCACGATCGAGAAAACCCAAGGCTTAAACTCAGGAGACAGGAACTCCAAAGGGGGCTGCACAGTGTTCGTTGCCATAAGACATTACTTCAATCAAGGGCGTTACTAGAAGAAAATTGTGTAAGAAGTTGTTCCCCAGCACCCCTTCCTTAGTTCCACACTTGAAGGAAACTGAGGAGAGGCACAAGGAACAGTAACAAGGTAATGGAGGAGCAAAACTTTTGGGTTAGTCGTACATTCCAGCGATCAAATCAGCATAGTGTTGCTCAACCTTGGCACGACGGATTTTTAAAGTTTGCGTTGTTAAGCCATTATCCGGAGAAAATGGCTCAGGTACAAAGCGAAAATCTGTGATCGAATAAAGCGATCGCGGACTTGCAAACTGTTGCAGTTCTGTTTTAATCAGATCGCGAACTTGAGGATAGTGGATCAATCCATTCTTTGGAACTAAGGACAACTTCTGAGTCGTTGCCCAAGCTGCGATCGCGTCAAAGTTTGGATAGATCAGTGCAGTTAATCGCTTTCGATCCTGCCCAATCAACACAATCTGACTAATGTAAGCACTTTGTCGATAGCAATTTTCTAAAGGTTCTGGCTCGACGTTCTCGCCATTAGACAGCACGATCGTATCTTTTAGTCGTCCAGTAATGACGAGATCACCATCAGGTGTTAACCAACCTAAATCCCCGGTATTGAACCAGCCATCACTAGAAAGCACTTGGGCTGTTGCTTCTGGATTCTCATAATAGCCGTGCATGACTTGTGGACCTCGTGCTATGACTAATCCGGGTTCTCCCATCCCCAAAGGCTTATGAGTGTCTGGATCAACAATCTCAATTTCTGTTCTAGGTAAAGGATGACCCACTGTTCCCCGCACATTTCGGCTCATACGACGAACCGTTAACACTGGTGAGGTTTCGGTCAAACCATATCCATTGAGAATCTCGATTCCAAGAATCTCGTAGAAGTTATCAAGATACGTGGGAAGTGTGGCTCCACCCGTGATTGTGCATTTAAGCTGAGGGGCAATAGCAGCACGAACTTTACGATACACAAGTCGATCGCCTAAGCGATGCGAAATCGATAAAATTCGGCGCTGCAACTTCGGAAGTTTCTTGTTTTTGAAACCATTGTCCAGATGAACGATCGATTGACGAGTCGCAATCCTTTGCTGAACAATGTGGCGTTCACTTAAGTGTAAAAATATTTTGACCATCGCTTGTGTCATTCGGCTTTTCTGCTGAAACTGCTGATGGATTGCTTCGTAGAGCAATTCCCAAATTCGAGGAACTGCGGCTAGATAATGAGGTTGCTCGGTTTTCAAATCTTGTTTGAGGTGTCGTCGATCGCTGTAAACAATCATGCAGCCCCACGATAGTAAAAAGTACTCACAAGCACGCTCATAACAATGCCAGGTTGGAAGAATCGAAAGCACCCGTTCTCCAGGGTTGGGTTGAACTGCAACATCAAAATTCTCGATTTGATGCATCAGATTCCCGTGAGTCAGCATTGCGCCTTTGGGATTGCCCGTTGTGCCTGAAGTATACATAATCGTGGCAAGCTGCGATCGCTGAAACCCTCGCATTACATACTGACCCCGCCCTAATGTGAGCAAATCATTAAAGCCAAAGCAACCCTTTTGAACCTCATCCGACAGCAGAATCACCCGCTCAATTTCGAGATCAACCAAAATAGACTGGAGTTGTTTCCACGTCTTTAAGTCCTGCAAAATCACGGTTGTGCTACCACTATGACGCAAAATGTACTCTAGTTCTGGCAAAGGTGCGATCGCACTCCGAGGAACATTTACAGCGTTTGCAAACAAAGATCCCAAATCCGCAATCAACCAGCGCGGCGAGTTTTCTGCGATAATCGCAACTCGATCGCCGGGTGCAACGCCTAACGCCTGCAATCCACCCGCAAAATTGAGCACTTGATCAAACACTTGGCGATAGGTCATCTCAACAATGGGCTGACGATGCGGATCTCGAAGTGCAATGCGATCGCCATAGTCTCTCACCAAGCGTTTCCAAACGGTAAATAGCGTTGCCTCGATCTTCGTCTCTTGAGTAATCACTTCTGGTGCGAGTTCAGCTTGCATAGTTGTCTCCACTTTGATTTCGGAACGGGTATCCCAAGAAATAACTAGCCCTAGCTCACTAAGGTAATTTTGCCAATCTGCTATAAAAGCATCCTGCACTGTTGTTTGCATTAGTTTGGCATCCACTCCCCTAGAAATGGAATGTCAGCAAAATCCCAATTCTGCTCGGTCTTAACAATTTGGTTTGTAGCAGCATTTACATACACTTCCAAATCATTATCGAGTTCGACTTCCCAAGCTAGTAGATCGTTCTCGCGCTCCAAGGTTGCATCAACGGCAGCAGTTCCCGGATTCGCGGCTAGAACGGTTTCAACGGCTTGAACTAGGCTGACAGAAGGAGCCATGTTGTGAGGGGATGCTTGTGCCTCTTTAGGCTTGAACCACAAAGCTCCCGCAACGATGAAAACTCCAGCCCCAATAGCACCTGCAATTTTTTGGTTAGCGTTCATGATGTTAATTCCTCAGTTTTGGAGGTCGTTGTATTTCTTGTCCATATCTCCAAGTTAGAAGGAAAGATTAAGAAAACCATGAGAAGGCCGGCTAATTTTCCACTTGTCCGATCGTAACAATGTAGAGCGCCGCTTCCTGCTGCCCATCAAGCTCTAGTAATTCATTGAGGGAGTTATCTAGAAAGGCTCCGATCGCGCAAGCTCCCAACCCTAATGCTGTTGCTGCTAGATACAAGTTTTGTCCTAGATGCCCTGCTTCCATCAAAACATAGCGGTAAGTGCGTTCGTGATATTTCCACCGTGTTCGCTGAAAAATAGCAGAAATGACAAAGCAAACATTTGCTTGCGCTAAAAAATCTTGTCCTAGTCCTGCGGTCAAGATCGCTGCCCGAAAATCTCCTTCCTTCAATCGCTCTAATCGATGATTTTGAATTGCATAGTGATAGATTCCTGAGGGTAATTGTTCTACTTGATGAACAAAAACATAAATCTCCAAGGGATACAATGCACCCGCAGATGGAACTGCCCGAAGCTCACGATTTTGATCAGTAATTCCTTGAGCGAGATGGAGAACTTGCGATAGGTTCGGTAAAGATAACGCAGCATTGGTATAGTCGCGCCTCGATCGACGAGTCGTAATCGCAGTTTCCAAACTCACTCTGTCAACATTCTGCGGCTTCGGGAGTTCAACTTGTTCTGCGTCCGGGTAGGTTTTGTAGCGTGGAGGCTGTTCGCCCCAGTTAAAGAGCGCTCCCCAGGCTTGTTTATACCCAGGTTTACTCCACTCATGGTAAAGAATCCCCATATCTTGATGCTCCGGGGTTTGCGTCCCTTGAGGAAGTAGTCGTCCAACAATGAAGCCTGCTGCGATTGAGACCACTGCTGTAAATAAATTTCGCCGTCCTGTAGCTGGTGTGGACTGATGAACTGGATGAGCCGATGAACGGTGCTGCGAATGATGCCGGAAATGATGCCCCCAGTATGCTTTAACTCGGTTCCAACTCAACAAAAGATGCAATACTGCTACTGCAACCCAAGCGTAGCCAACCTGCCCATGAAACGCGAATCGATGCACTCCCTGTGTATCCATAATTATGCCGCTCACCAGTAGATAGAAACTACCGATGATAAGAAAGGCAATCGCTAGATAATTGAGATCAGGCTGTCTCATAGCAAATCAAGCTAATGTACTTGTGCTGCATCATAGTTCTGAGTCGGCGACAACTTCCAGTGTGTATTGCCCTCTAGTTTTAAAACGTAATGATGATATTGCAGCAGGCTAACCCGATGTCCCACACTGATAAAGGTAATCTTCATTTTCTGAAGCTGTTGATACAACTGCTCTTCGTTCTCTAGATCTAAAGCACTCGTTGATTCATCTAAAATCACATAGCGGGGTTGAGCGAGTAACAGTCGAGCAAAAGCAAGCCGTTGTTGTTCTCCTAATGAGAGCGTATTTGCCCAATCTAGTTCAACATCAAAACCGCCCACTCGATCGAGAAGTTCCGCCAGATTCACTTGTTCTAAAACTTGAGAGAGTGTTGCATCGTCAACCTTGCGATTGGCTTTGCCAAGCTCCAAAGGCTCGCGGTGAGGATACAGGAGTTGCTCTCTGAGTGATCCCAGCACCATGTAAGGGCGTTGCGGCAAAAATAACATTTCACCCAAAACGGGACGATTGATCTGACCTAGACCTGCACTCCATAACCCGGCGATCGCTCTAAGTAACGAACTCTTACCAGTCCCACTATACCCGACGATCGCTAAACTCTCACCCAGATTGATCTGCAATGATAGATTCTTAACTAGAGTTCGCTGATAGTTTGGTGTCAGGAGTGTGACACGATCAAGCGATAGTTCTTCTGCTTCAATCGTTGTGATCGTTGTCGATTTCTCTGTTTCCAGCGTAGTGGGTTCGATCGCTTCTGCAAAACTACTCAAACGGTTTATGCCTGCTGCAAATGCAGTCAAGTTTTCAAATTGGCTCACCACGATCGAGAGTGCCCGGAAAATCTGATCGAACGCGATCGCGGCTTGCGTAATGGCTCCAAAATCGGTCTGCCCTGCAAAATAAATCGGTGCAACAACGATATAGGGCAATGCTCGAACTAAAAAGTTATAGCTACTCGTAAAATATCCTAAGTTGCGTTCCCAGCGAATCAACAGATCAAAATTCCGCAAAGCATCCCCAAATCGGCGTTGGAGTTGGGTGAGTTCTACTGTCTCTCCTTGATAGAATGCGATCGCTTCAGCATTGTCCCGAACGTGAACTAGACCATAGCGAAAATCCGCTTCTTGTTTCAGTTGATTAAAATTAATGCCAACGAGCCGCTGTCCGATCCAGGCTGTGATGATTGTCCCAACGATCAATAGTCCGGACGATTTTTAGGAGAGGGAATCGACAAGAAAGCCATCGATCT
>NZ_JBJPHS010000172.1:0-9556 GCF_052939495.1 Phormidesmis sp. 146-12
GGGGGGCAGAAGTGCCCAATAACGAAGCGAGAAAACTCCATCGAATTCACGTTAAATGAGTTTCTAAAGGAATTAACCTGACCCACGATCGAGTCAAATAGATAAAACAGTCACAAATCTGTAAATGAAAGCCTCTACAATGATTGGGATTTCACCTCAAAGAGTTGGCTAAACCCTTATGCCTCGTCGCAACGACCTCCACAAAATCCTCTTGATTGGTTCTGGCCCGATTGTGATCGGGCAAGCCTGCGAATTCGATTATTCTGGAACCCAAGCCTGTAAAGCCTTGCGAGACGAAGGGTACGAAGTGGTTTTGGTCAACTCCAACCCGGCGACGATCATGACCGACCCCGACACCGCCGATCGCACCTATATTGAGCCGCTCACCCCCGAAATGGTGGCCCTGATTATCGAAAAAGAGCGCCCCGATGCCCTGCTGCCGACCATGGGCGGACAAACAGCCCTCAATCTCGCGGTGGCTCTCGCCAAAAACGGCACCCTCGACAAATACAACGTCGAATTGATTGGCGCAAAACTCCCAGCGATCGAGATGGCCGAAGACCGTCGCCTGTTTAAGGAAGCAATGGGGCGGATTGGGGTGGCCGTGTGCCCCTCTGGTCTGGCTGAGACTCCTGAAGAAGCGCAGACGATCGGCAAGCAGATTGGCAGCTATCCCTTGATCATTCGTCCGGCGTTTACGATGGGCGGATCGGGTGGCGGCATTGCGTACAACCAGAAAGAATTTGAGGAGATTGCTCAATCTGGGTTAGATGCCAGCCCCGTGTCTCAGATTTTGATCGAAAAGTCGCTGCTCGGCTGGAAGGAATATGAGCTAGAAGTGATGCGCGATTTGGCGGATAACGTGGTGATTATCTGCTCGATCGAGAACCTTGATCCGATGGGCATTCACACAGGCGACTCGATCACGGTGGCCCCCGCCCAAACGCTGACCGACAAAGAATATCAACGGCTGCGGGACGCTTCGATCAAGATTATTCGCGAAATTGGCGTTGAGACAGGCGGCTCAAATATTCAGTTTGCGATCAATCCCGTGACGGGTGAATTGGTGGTGATCGAGATGAATCCTCGTGTGTCGCGCAGTTCGGCCCTGGCATCTAAGGCAACCGGGTTTCCGATCGCCAAAATGGCCGCAAAACTCGCGGTCGGCTACACGTTGGATGAGATTCCCAACGACATTACCAAAAAGACACCCGCCAGCTTTGAACCGACGATCGATTATGTCGTCACCAAAATTCCCCGCTTTGCCTTCGAGAAGTTTGCGGGATCGCCTGCCGTTCTGACCACTCAAATGAAATCCGTGGGTGAGGCAATGGCGATCGGGCGCACCTTCCAGGAATCGTTTCAGAAAGCTCTGCGATCGCTAGAAACAGGTCGCGCAGGATGGGGCTGCGATCGCCAGGAAATGTTGCCCAGCCTCGAACAAATTCGTGCAGGCTTAAGGACTCCTAACCCCGATCGTATCTTCACCGTCCGTCATGCCATGCAGATGAAAATGGGCGTAGACGAAATCTACGAACTCACCAACATCGATCCCTGGTTTCTCGACAAAATGGCCGACCTGCTCGAAACCGAAAAACTGCTCAAACGCACATCTCTAACCAGTTTTGGCAAAGAGCAGATGTATCAGATTAAGCGACAGGGATTTAGCGATCGTCAAATCGCTTTCGCCACCAAAACCACCGAAGATGAAGTCCGCGCCTACCGCAAATCGCTGGGCATCGTTCCGGCGTACAAGACCGTAGACACCTGCGCGGCAGAATTTGAGGCGCTCACGCCCTACTACTACTCGACCTACGAAGAAGAATCCGAAGTTTTGCCCTCTGACAGACGCAAAGTCATGATCCTGGGCGGCGGCCCCAATCGCATCGGACAGGGCATCGAGTTCGATTACTGCTGCTGTCATGCGTCGTTTGCGCTCAGAGCCGACGGGTTTGAAACGATCATGGTCAACTCCAATCCCGAAACCGTTTCGACCGACTACGACACGAGCGATCGTCTCTACTTTGAGCCACTCACCAAAGAAGACGTTCTCAACATCATCGAGGCCGAAAATCCCGAAGGCGTGATCATCCAATTTGGCGGTCAGACTCCTTTGAAGTTAGCCGTCCCGCTCCAATCTGCTCTCGAAACTGCTGCCAACACGCCCGACTCAACGCTGAAAACTCGCATCTGGGGCACCTCGCCCGACTCGATCGACATCGCCGAAGATCGCGAACGCTTTGAAAAGATTTTGCGCGAATTGGATATTCTGCAACCGCCCAATGGTCTGGCCCGCAGCTACCGAGATGCGCTCAAAGTCGCTCAGAGGGTCACTTATCCCGTTGTGGTGCGTCCTAGCTATGTGTTAGGGGGTCGAGCGATGGAAATTGTCTATTCGGATGCAGAACTCGATCGCTACATGACTTACGCCGTTCAGATTGAGCCAGATCACCCGATTTTGATCGACAAGTTTCTCGAAAACGCCATCGAAGTTGATGTAGATGCGATCGCCGATGCCACAGGCGAAGTCACGATCGGCGGCATCATGGAACATATCGAACAGGCGGGCATTCACTCTGGCGACTCGGCTTGCTCGATTCCGTCGGTGACGCTGACTCAGCCTGTGTTAGAACAGATTCGCACCTGGACAATTCAACTCGCCAAAGCGCTCAAAGTTGTCGGCTTGATGAATATTCAATTTGCCGTCCAGGGCGACCAGGTTTACATTCTAGAAGCCAATCCGCGCGCCTCTCGGACGGTGCCCTTTGTCTCGAAGGCGATCGGTCAGCCCCTCGCCAAAATCGCCGCCCGGATCATGTCCGGCAAAACCCTTAAGGAACTCAACTTCACCGAAGAAAAAATTCCCCATCACATCTCGGTCAAAGAAGCCGTTTTGCCCTTCGACAAATTTCCGGGCACCGATACGATTTTGGGCCCAGAAATGCGATCGACCGGAGAAGTCATGGGCATCGACACCGATTTTGGTAAAGCCTACGCCAAAGCCGAACTCGCAGCCAGTCAGCGCTTACCCCTCCAAGGCACCGTATTTGTGTCGATGAACGATCGTGAAAAAACGCTCGTCGTTCCCGTCGTCAAAGATCTGATGTCCCTGGGCTTCAAGGTCGTCGCCACCGAAGGCACCCGCAAAGTTCTTAAAGAAAACGGCTTAGAGGTCGAGCTAGTCTTAAAACTTCATGAAGGCCGCCCCCACGTTTTGGACTCGATCAAAAACGAACAAATCCAGCTCATTATCAACACCCCTTCAGGAGAAGAAGCCTACACCGACGATCGCTTGATCCGCCGCACCGCCCTGACTTACAAGATTCCGATCATCACCACGATCGCAGGCGCAAAAGCCACTGCCTCCGCAATCCGCTCTCTCCAATCTCAACCGCTGACAGTGAGCGCCCTACAGGATTATATTCACCCCTAGCCCTCACTGTTGAGCAACGACTCTTTGAATTGAGTGAATAAGCTATACTGGCGATCCGACAATTCCTGGATTCGTTGCTCAAGCCTCCGCTCTACCATGCGGCAGATGAAAATCAGTCGTCTCTAACCGTATATCTATAAGACTGCTCTGGAGCCTTGTCTGTGAGCTTCGTCAATAGCTTAATAAAGCGTTAAATCTTCCTGGATTATTAGCTGACTTTCTAACAAATCTGCGATTCTGTCTCACAGGATGCACTCAGTAAATTCTTTCCTGGGTAAGCTATATGTATATTAAAGAACCTGAAACTGAATCCCCCTACGGCTTTTCCCTATTCATCTGCCAGAAATGGACGAAAGGTTTCTCATAATCTTTACAAAGCTTAATCTCGTCCTCCATAATTGAGATATTGCTGCATTAGCGATATCTAACGACACATTAATTAGGCTGATTGAGGTGTGTACCACTTGAGACATCTTCCCTTTGGGGTTGCTGTCCTACCAAATCGAGTCCTTTCAAGAAAACTCATAATTCCATCACTTCTACTCGAAATCAGCGTTATGAAGACAGTCCAGACTCCCACCGATTCAGTCCGTGCTTACCTGCGCGAAATTGGTCGCGTCCCTTTGTTGACTCACGAGCAAGAGATTCTCTACGGCAAACAGGTTCAAAAGTTGGCGCTGATTAACCAGACGCGAGAGGCGCTGACGCTGACGCTAGGTCATTCTCCCGATGAGACTCAGTTGGCGCAGCAAGTTGGGTTATCTGAGACCGAAATGCGACAGGCGATCGCCGAGGGCGAAGTTGCCAAGCGTCGGATGGTCGAGGCCAATCTGCGTCTGGTCGTCTCGGTTGCCAAAAAATACACCAAGCGCAACGTGGACTTAATGGATCTGATCCAGGAAGGCACGATCGGAATGCAGCGTGGTGTTGAGAAATTTGATCCCACTAAGGGCTATCGGTTCTCAACTTATGCTTACTGGTGGATTCGGCAAGCGATTACGAGGGCGATCGCCGAAAAAGGTCGCACCATCCGTCTGCCCATTCACATCACCGAAAAGCTCAACAAAATCAAAAAAGCCCAGCGGGCCCTCGCTCAAAAACTAGGACGAGCCGCCACCGCCGCAGAATTGGCCGTTGAGTTAGAACTCACTCCCAGGCAAGTGCGGGAATATTTGGAGCGATCGCGCTCTCCCCTCTCCTTAGATCTGCGAGTTGGCGACAATCAAGACACCGAATTGGGCGAACTGCTCGAAGACACGGGCCCTTCTCCTGAAGACTTTGCGGCTCAAGCGTCTCTTCGCAAGGATCTGGAGACTTTGATGGCGGATCTCACGCCTCAACAGCGAGAAGTTTTGGCGCTGCGGTTTGGCTTAGAAGACGGAAAAGCTTTGACGTTGGCTAAAATTGGCGACCTGCTCAACATCAGCCGCGAACGAGTCCGTCAAATCGAGCGTGAAGCCCTCACCAAGCTACGGAAGCGCAAAGGCGATATGGGTGAGTATCTGGCGAGTTAGGGATGAGGGAGAACTTCGATGATCTGTTCCCCCTTTGGGGGTAATCCGCTGCGCGAGGAGGGATGAAAGGATCGTTCTGATTAATTTGTGCGATGCTGAGATCTTTCGTTTGAGTTGGATGAGCTTGTAGGGTAGGGCGGAGCGATCGGACAGTCGATCGCTCCGCTTTTTGAACGTCAGTTCGATGAACGCTTCGCTTCGCTTTTAGATCCAGGAACGCTCCCTAAATCCCCCACGAGTGAGGGACTTTGAACCAGAATTCCTCTCTGAAAGTAACCAAAGGTTCTAATCCATCCCTCATCCCTCCGAGTGTAGACAATCCCACCTTTTAAGTTCGGTTCTACTGACTCCCAGTTGGTGTTTGAGTTGTTAAAGTAGTTTTAACAAAAGAACGATACAGTCCTCTCAGCGAGGTTGGTTAACGTGAACGACACATCGAATCAAGTTCCAGAATTCATCAAGGGTGGCGAGCCTGGACTGCTGTGGCAGTATGTGCAGTCTCTTAGCCCAGAAACGATCGCTCAACTCTCAAAGCCGTCTTCATCTGATGTTTTTCAGGTGATGGAGCGCAATATCATTGGCCTGCTGGGTGGCTTGCCTGCCGAAAGCTTTGACATTACGATTACGACGAGTCGAGAGCATCTTGGTAGACTGCTGGCTTCTGCCATGATGAGCGGTTATTTCATTCGTAATGCCGAACAGCGCATGACCTTTGAGAAATCCTTTGAGGTTGCCGAACCCGGAGAATAGTTAGATGATGAGTCACTGGTTGCGTCTACAAAGATTACTGACCTGTGGCAAAGAATAATAGTTCTTTCCAAAAAGCTTTGAATCGTAAGCAAGATTCGGTAGATCACACAGACGGTCTGCCGAATTTTGACGTGTTGGCGCTGCGACGATCGCTCCTCACCTGGTATGCCCAATCCGGTCGAGACTTGCCCTGGCGCAGAACTCGTGATCCTTATGCAATCTGGGTTTCAGAGATCATGCTCCAACAGACGCAGGTAAAGACGGTGATTCCTTATTACGATCGCTGGCTGGCTCAGTTTCCGACGATCGCGTCTCTAGCATCTGCCGATTTACAACAGGTTCTCAAAGCCTGGGAAGGGTTGGGCTATTACGCTCGTGCTAGAAATCTGCATCAAGCCGCGCAGAAGATTGTTCAAACTCACAATGGAACGTTTCCGCAAGATCCGACAGACGTTCTCGCCCTGCCTGGAATCGGTCGCACGACGGCAGGCGGCATTCTCAGCGCGGCCTTTGATCAGTCGATCGCCATTCTAGACGGCAATGTTAAGCGAGTTTTAGCCCGACTGATCGCATTAGAAGTGCCTCCCAGTAAAGCTTTGCCAAAATTATGGAACCTGTCTGAAATCGCGATCGATCCTGACCACGCTAGAGATTTTAATCAGGCGATCATGGATCTGGGCGCGACAGTTTGCACAACTCACCATCCTGCTTGTTTGATTTGTCCCTGGCAATTGCACTGTCAGGCTTACAATCTAGACATGCAATCTCAGGTGCCTATGTCAGAAGCGCGTGCCCCCATTCCCCACAAAGAAATTGGCGTAGCAGTAATTTGGAACGACCAGCAGCAGATTCTCATCGATCGCCGCAAATCAGACGGCTTATTGGGTGGCTTATGGGAATTTCCGGGTGGAAAAGTCGAACCCAGTGAAACGATCGAGGCTTGCATCAGGCGCGAGATTCAAGAAGAGATCGGCATTGAGATTGAAGTGGGCGATCGCTTAATGGTCGTTGACCACACTTATACTCACTTTAAAGTCAGGCTGAATGTGCATCATTGCCAATATGTGAGTGGAGAACCGCAAGCGATCGCCTGTGATGAAGTGCGCTGGGTTGAGTTGTCAGACTTGGATCAGTACCCCTTTCCCAAAGCAAACTTGCAGATCATTCAAGCGCTGCGAGACAACAAAGCCTGAAGCTTATCTAACTCAAGGGTCAAGCCTTGGGAAAGGTAAAGATTTCTGCCTTTTAGAATACTTCGAGATGTAAAATTCTGCTGCTAAAATCATGGATTCTAATACCAACATGAATTTGATGAATTTCCCGCTTCGTTGTTCAAGTCTTCTGCCCCCCAAGCCGCCAATTTTGGGGGACTTTCAGAGAAGAATTCTGGTTCAAAGTCCCCTACTCGTGGGGGATTTAGGGGGCTGCCCGGATTAATCACCGTAGCGAAAGATTCATCGAACTGATGTTAACCCAACGTAAATCTGATGAATTTCTCGCTTTGGCTGCCGATTCATTAACTTCTTAAATCGCCCTTTATTAAGAAACTTTGAGCCACGCCTGTCTTAGAGTCTCTCCAAATTGGGGGTTGGGTGGCAGAAGCCAACAACGCAGCGAAAGATCATCAAACTCGTATTAACCCAAGTGATCGCGTCCTGATAACGGTGCAAGGGAGTGTCTAGCGATGGTCGGTAAATCTGTCAATCCACAACAAAAGCATATTGTTCTGTCGTCTCACCCGGCTCAATTTGGCCCCAAGCCGATCGCCCTTCATTGGGGGGCCGCCGATCCGCTCAAACGTGGCCCAATTATTGGCACAGTTCTCAATCCCGCTCATCGCAATGTGATTGGCACTCACTCAGGCTCTTACGCCGTCTATCGCGCTCTAGCAGTGGCCAGTGGCAGTCTACAAGCCAACCATCGCGCAGATTTGACAAATACCTCCCCGGCGGCGCACCTTGGGCCACATCCTGCCTGGGCTGACCCCGATCGCATTGTTTCACTCGATCCGTTTGGCGCTTTGGTGGGCGAAGTTTATTCTGATTTGTATGAACAGGGCTATGATATTCGACCGTCGATCGCCATCACGCAAGCCCACATCAACATGCCAGAACTGCAAGAAGCCGTCGCCAAAGGTCGATTGCAGGAAGATGGTTTGATCATGAAACCCGGTGGCAATTTGGTTGTAACTAAGGCGGCGATCGAGCCTGTCTGGTATCTTCCCGGCATTGCCAAGCGACTGGGCGTTGAAGAAAGTTTGCTGCGTCGCACATTGTATGAACACACAGGCGGCATGTTTACCGATCTGATTACTCGTCAAGATCTCAAGGTGTTTTTGCCTCCGATCGGGGGTCTGACGGTTTACATCGTGGGCGATCCGGCTGCCATTACTGATCCCAACAAGCCGCTCGCCGTTCGGGTGCATGATGAGTGTAATGGATCGGATGTGTTTGGATCAGACATTTGCACTTGTCGCCCTTATCTCGTTCATGGCATTGAGGCCTGCATCCAAACGGCTCAAGAAGGCGGCGCAGGCGTGATTGTCTATTTGAGAAAAGAAGGTCGGGCGCTGGGAGAAGTCACCAAGTTTCTCGTCTACAACGCTCGCAAACGTCAAGAGGGGGGCGATCGTGCGGATGCCTACTTTGCCAGAACTGAGTGTGTGGCGGGCGTTCAAGATATGCGCTTTCAAGAACTGATGCCTGATGTATTGCACTGGTTGGGAATTACGCTCATCGATCGCTTCGTTTCGATGAGCGATATGAAGTACAACGCGATTACCCAATCGGGCATTCAAATTATCGAACGGGTTCCCATTCCTGACGAACTGATTCCCGCTGATGCGATGGTCGAGATTGAGGCCAAAAAAGCCGCTGGCTACTACACTCAGGGCGAAGTGTTGACCGAAGAAAAGTTAGCAGAAATTAAGGGACGGGGGCTGATTGAGTAGGAGGGAGGAGAGAGGAGGGAGGAGGGAGGAATTTAAGAGTTTGTTCGTCTGTATTTTGGCTTTCTCGCTGGTTTAGTTCAATGGGAATTCGATTCAGTTTTTTCGCTTCGGTGTTTAGGGCTTCTGCCCCCCAATCTGCCAGTTCTGGGAAACTTTGAGAGTGGTTTGGGAGGGTTTAGGGCAGCAATTCCAAATTCAAAAAATAGGAGGAATCAGCAGTTTTGAAAGCAGAGGCATACTGTTGTCAGCACGGCAGGCTGAGTAGCTCAGGGACATCGCTAGGGAGAGAACCAGAATTAACATTCTCTTTTGGCAACTTCTTTCCTGAATGGGAAACCATTTGAAAAGCATTAAAATCTGGGAGCATCCCAATGGTGCAAAATCTCGGATAGCCTAGAGGAGGTCAGTAGAGAGCTGTAATAACAGGGAATCGTCGTTCTACCGCATAACCAGCCGCATCAAAGCATTTCAGATTGCCCAACAAAGCTTTGCTTTTTCAACGCTTATGCAATTTTGCAGGAATCGAGGATGTTTTTGAGTGCTGCTAAAAACTCTTGTTCTAGATAGGGCTTAGTAAAGTAGGCAGTAGCACCCAATTGCATTGCTAGTCGGCGATGTTTTTCATTGCTGCGAGACGTAAGCATCACCGTAGGAGTAAGTGAGAGTTGAGCATCTTGACGGCGGTAGTTAAGAAACTCAAACCCATTCATATTAGGCATTTCAATATCACAGATCACAAGTTCTATAGGTGAATTTTGACGCAACTGATCGATCGCTTCCCAACCATCCTGTGCTTGTAAAACTCGAAACCCTGCTCTTTCTAGAGTTAGGGCTAGAGGTCGCCGTAAGGACGCAGCATCATCGACCACAAGAACTGTAGGAGTTTGAGTTGTTTTGATAAAGGTTGAG
>NZ_JBJPHS010000173.1:0-9535 GCF_052939495.1 Phormidesmis sp. 146-12
CCCTCATCCCTCATCCCTCATCCCTCATCCCTCATCCCTCATCCCTCATCCCTTCAATACGCCACTGCCAGTCCATCGGCGCGAGGCTCTGAGGCAGCAACCAAAACATCGCCATGACGTAGAATGATTTGACCCCGACCAAAGTCACCAGGTTCTGCACTGAGTTGGATTTGATGACGACGATCGCTCAACCCCACCGCCACATCACGAGAAACAGACGGCTCTAATAGGACACGATCGTCACTCAACCAACGCCAGCGCGGAGCATCTAAAGCAGCTTGTGGATTGAGACCATAATCGACTAAATTAATCACCATTTGCAGATGTCCTTGAGGTTGCATTGGCCCGCCCATCACCCCAAATGCGCCTAATGGTTGCCCCTCTCGACTCAGGAATCCAGGAATAATCGTGTGAAATGGACGTTTGCCAGGAGCCACTTGATTGGGGTGCCCCAACGCTAACGTGAATCCTGTAGCCCGATTTTGTAAAGCAATTCCAGTATCGGGAATGAGAATGCCACTGCCGAATCCCATGTAGTTAGATTGAATCAGAGAAACGGTCAAGTCGCTATCGGCTGCGGTGAGATAAACAGTACCGCCTTGAGGCAGCCCAGACACAGCGCGAGGAATAGCAGTGTGATGAATTTGCGATCGCCGTTCATCAGCATACTTCTTGTCTAATAGATTAGCGATCGACACTTCCATAAAGGCTGGATCAGAAACGTGACGATAGGCATCCGCAAACGCTAACTTCATCGCCTCGATCTGCAAATGATAAGCCTCGATCGATTCACGCGGATACTGCGACAGATCATAGCCTTCGAGAATATTCAATGCCATCAACGTTGCGATGCCTTGACCATTGGGTGGAAGCTCCCAAACCGTCATTCCTCGGTAGTTTGTAGAAATCGGATCGACCCATTCAGGCTGATGATTAGCCAGATCTTGCTGGGTGAATAGTCCATTCGTTTGTGCGGCAAAGGTAGCGATCGCCGCCGCCAACTCCCCTCGATAAAAAGACTCTCCTTGAGTGATAGCGATCGCTCTCAGCGTTTTGGCATGATTGGGACTGCGCCAGATTTCTCCCGCCTGGGGTGCCCGTCCCTGTGGAAAAAACACCTGCTGAAACGGCTGAAACTCTGGACTGGTTAAGGGTAAATAAACCTGTTCGGCTCGTTTCCAGGCGCGGGCCGTCTCAGGCGACACCGGATAGCCCGCCTCGGCATAGTAGATGGCTGGCTCAAACAATCGCTCAAAGGGCAACTTTCCCCAACGCTTCCAGAGTGCTTGCCACGCCGAGACAGCCCCCGGAACGGTGACAGTTGACCAGCCTAGAGACGGCATTTTCTCAAGTCCGGCAAACGTATCTGGCGAGAGAGCTTGAGGACTTTTGCCCGACGCATTCAAGCCATGCAGTTGACTGTCCCAGACCAGCGCAAACGCATCAGACCCAATCCCATTAGAAGTTGGCTCGACGACCGTCAGCGTGATTGCCATTGCCACCGCCGCATCTACGGCATTTCCGCCCGATCGCAGCATTTCTAATCCCGCCAAAGTTGCCAGAGGTTGGCTGGTAGCGACGGCTCCTCGTCTACCCAAAACGACTCGTCTACCAGAGGCGTAAGGATATCGAGTCAGATTGTTAAAGTCCATTTGTTAACTAATTTGTAGAATTCCCCATCCGCCATGCGGTAGGGATGGATAGCAACGGCGCGGTAGCGCCAATCTCTCACCAACGAGCGCGAGAAATCCGATACAATACAAACGGTCGATGACCCACCCACATGGCTGACCACAAAAGGCTTTTAGCCCCGCAACTAGCATGAGAAAGGGGGAAGAAACAAGTCCTGCTGGTCGGGCATTCCCGTAAATCCAAGATGCGTTTGTCGAATTGAAATCAACAACCTTGGGAAGCAGGGTTGCTGCCAGGGTAGTAGAGCAATCTGCTACGGGAGTTAGAGCCGCATCGAGTGCGATAAACCTCCGGAGGACAAGTAAGACCATCATCGTACTTGGTACGAAATCTCTTAGAGATTCCCTAACGTGGCATTGACCGATGAAACTGGAAGCCCCATCCGCCATGCAGTGGGGTACTTCACAGTCCATGTCTTTTGGGTCGTGGCAGCATCGTCGATCGTATTGTAGAAAAATTCGTCACACCTGAGCATCCTGATTTGATCGCAATCTAGGCGGACTAAGAAACACGATCCTTTCGATCGGTCGGCAACCTTCTATGAAAAAACAAGCTCTGCTCCTGAGTGGGGCAATCATGCTCACCGTTGGCATGGCTTCACTCGCCTCTTGCCAGGAAACTGTCACTCAACCCTCAGCCCAACCTTCTCCAACGCCTGTTGACTTTCCTCACTGGCGAATTGTGCTGGTGGATCAATCCAGTCGATCGCCCGATTTTGCCAGCTTTCTCCAGACATTGCGGCAGGCTGTTCAAAAGAGAGACGTGACCTTTATTCGCAGCATCGTCACCGAGGAAACTCAGTTTGGATTTGGCCCCCATCGATCGCTGTCTTATCTCAATCCCGACAATCCCAATTCACCCTTTTGGTCACAGTTAGAAAAGGCGATCGCCCCGGGCTGCACCGATGAAGCAACGCTACCCCAGCCAAATCAGGAACCACTTTTTTCTTGCCCCACCGTGTTTAGGCAATTTGATCAAGCGGTGAAAACTGCGCCCCAAAAGCCACTTGCTTACGAAACGTCGGTTGTGATTGTGGGAGAAGCGATCGTGCGATCGCAGCCCATTGCCAATTCTCCTAGCGTTGCCGTTCTTGAGAATGAGATTGTGCAGGCTGATCAGGCGACTCTTGAAGCTTCGCCCCAACCCCTAAAAGACGAGACCCTTTCACCCAATAATCTCAACGGCTGGACTCCCGTCATTTTGCCCAACGATCGACGCGGCTACGTCCCCAATCGTCAGGCTTATCGTCCTTTAGGCTATCGGGCTGTTTTCGCAAAGAAGGGCGATCGGTGGATACTCCAAGCCTTCGTCTCAGGCGACTAAAGCTTTTATTCACCTGGAGAAGAGTTTCTACACGGTAAAAAGTCACCATATACCCATATCCGAGCATTATCGTAGCTCGACTTTATCTATTTGCTGAAACCCTGAAATACCAATGGTTGCAGCATGTCAGATTGCCTCTAGTGCAGCATCAACGATAAAAATTAGGGTTAGCGATCGCTGAAGTCTTCATTCAATGAAACTTTACCAAGAGATGTCTACCCTAATTCCTAGTTGTGACGCTGCACTAGACTTCTCTTGATATCGGTTCAACCGCTAGAAACCTGAAAAAGATTGCATCCCCATCTGCGATCCAGGCAGCGCCAAAAATGGAGCCTCTTCAGAATGGATAAGGTCGAGCTTAAGGTGAATTCGGTGAGGTTTACTCGTAGAAGATTTAGCTCTCCAGGACTTGCAACCGCAGCGAAAAACTTCATCGAACTCACCCCTTCATAACACCACCCCCTTTTAACTGAAACAGCCATCCCTCCTCCCTCCTCGCGCAGCGGATTACTCCCAAAGGGGGAACAGATCATCGAAGTGCTCCCTCACCCCTCCAAATTGCTCTGCTGTCAAGTTCGATACATCTTGTGAGGAAACGATCGCGTTTAGTGAGACAATCGCCCTCACAGTTTGCTTCTACACTCGTTAACCTGTCTGAACTAGAGAAAAGAATTTATGAATTTGAAGGGTCTGAATTTTGTGCAACGCATGAGTGCCACCGCGAAAAAATTGGCTCCCGGAATGGCGCTCGCGCTGCTACTGGGTGCCTGTGGGGGTCAAAATACCTCGACGACCAGTTCTCCGGCCGCGACAGGATCTCCGGCAGCAGCAGGATCTCCGGCGGCAAGTGACTTTGTGGTGGGAATGGTGCTGGTCGGCCCAAAGCAAGATGGCGGATGGAACCAATCGCACTTTGAAGGCATCGAGGGAGCGATCAAAACTCTACCCGGAGTCAAACTGGAGTATGTGGATAAGGTCAACCCGGCCGATCGCCCCAATGTCAAAGGCTCGCAGGTGGCGGATGACCTGATCGCAAAAGGGGCAAAATTTGTGATCTTTAACTCCGACGACTTCAAGGACGACGCACTAGAAACTGCGAAAAAACATCCCGATGTCAAGGTGATTCATGCCTCTGGTGACTACGCCTGGAAGGAAGGCAAAAATTTCAAAAATCAGGCAAATCTCAGCAACATCATGGGCAGGATGGAGTACGGCAAAATGATTGCTGGCTGCGCGGCCGCCCTGGGCACCGAAACAGGCAAAATCGGCTACCTCGGCCCACTAATCAATGATGAAACGCGCCGCTACGCTTCGTCTGCCTTTATGGGTGCCAAATACTGCTGGGAAAACTACCGCAAAAAGCCCGCCGCCGACCTTGATTTCAAAGTCACCTGGATTGGCTTCTGGTTCAACATTCCTGGCAAAACGCTTGACCCGACCAAGGTGGCCGATGACTTCTACAACGGGGGATTTGACGTGGTGATGTCTGGCATCGATACGCCAGAAGCGGCCGTCCAGGGCAAGAAAGCGGCCGAAGCAGGTAAGAAAGTGAAATTTACGCATTATGACCTGGCAACGGGCTGTAATCTGGCTCCTGACATCTGTTTGGGCACGCCTTACTACAATTGGGCTTCTCCTTACGCCGATGCCATCAAAAAGGCAAAAGACGGCAAGTTTACGAGTGAGTTTGTCTGGTCGGGGCCCAACTGGCAAGACATCAACAATCCCGGTACGAATATGATCGGCTTCAATCCTGGTACAGCGCTGGGTGAAAACAAAAAATTCATTGATGAGTTTGTCAAAGGGTTAGGAGACGGCAGCATCGATCCTTTCAAAGGGCCGATGAACTTCCAGGATGGAACGCCGTTCTTGAACGCGGGCGAGAAGGCCACCGATCAGCAAATCTGGTATCTGCCACAATTGTTAGCAGGCATGGAGGGGCCGAGTAAGTAGCGTTCTGCAACCCTCACGGGCAGAGGTGGAGAATGGAGGCATGGACGGTTTGTGAATTTACGATCGCCCCCTGCTCATCCATCACTGCCTCGCTCCCGCTGCTCTTCACGTCCTGACCCTACTCCAACGGTGGATTCGAGACGTTGTTCGATTGATTGGCAAACTTTAGGTCAGAACTCTTTGCTAAAAGTCCTCCAGAATTGGCAGCTTGGGAAGCAAAAGCTTGACCCGCAAGGGGTCGAAATGACCGCAAACACAACGCTCCATCACCCACTATCCCCATGAAGGTTGAACTACAACACATCAGCAAACGCTTTGGAACGGTGCAGGCCAATGATGACCTGTCGCTGACGATCGCTGCCGGGACAATTCATGGGCTGTTGGGCGAAAATGGAGCCGGAAAAAGTACGCTGGTCAAGGTTTTGAGTGGCTTTATCAGTCGCGATTCGGGAATGGTTCTCCTGGATGGTCAGGCGGTCGAAATCAAAACGCCCGCAGATGCGATCGCTCACGGGGTGGGGATGCTGCACCAAGATCCGCTAGATTTTCCGCCGCTGTCGGTGTTAGACAATTTCATGGTTGGCAAAAGCGGGAATCTATTTTTGGATCGACGACGATCGCAGCGTGACCTTGAGCGATTGTCACATCAGTTGAATTTTAATCTCAACCCCAACGAAATTTTGGGCAATCTCACCGTCGGCGAACGGCAGCAGTTAGAGATTTTGCGGCTGTTGTCGTTGGGTGCCAAAACGCTGATTTTGGACGAGCCGACGACCGGAATTTCGGCCTCTCAAAAGACGGCGCTGTTTGAGGCAATGAAGCAGTTGGCGACAGAAGGAAAGTCGATCATTTTCGTTTCCCACAAGCTCGAAGATGTCGAAGAATTGTGCGATCGCGTTACCGTTCTGCGTCAGGGCAAACTGATGGGCCATGCCGAGATTCCTTGTCCTGATGAAATCTTGATCGACCTGATGTTTGGACGCGAACTGGCACTGCCGATGAAGCCCAAAACTCGCCAGGAAACGCCCTCTCTCCAGCTTGAAGCCGTTCGTTTGGTCACCGATCGCTTAACCCTAAATATGGGCAACCTCACCGTCTATCAAGGAGAAGTCATCGGGCTAGCCGGACTCGAAGGCAGCGGACAACAACAGCTTTTACTCCTCTGTGCGGGACTGCTCAAAGCGTCCACAGGGCGAGTCATCATCGACAACGTAGACATGACCCACAAACCCTACCGCGATTATTTGAATCATGGAATTGGCTATTCTCCCGCCGATCGCCTCAAAGAGGGTCTGGTTTCGGGGCTGACGATTCATGATCATGTGGCCCTTCGTACACCGTCGCGCAGCCTGTTTGTAGATTGGAAAGAAACGCTCAAGCAAACGGTGCAAGCGATCGCAATGTTCAACATTCGCGGCAACTCTAACACACGAGTCGAACGGCTATCAGGCGGCAATCAACAACGCACACAACTGGCTCTGTTACCCGTACCGCTGAATCTGTTGCTCATGGAGCATCCCACCCGTGGATTGGATATCGAGTCGGTGTTGTGGGTGTGGCAGCAGCTCATCGCCCGATGTCAGGGAGGAACAACCATTTTGTTTATGTCCTCTGATTTGGATGAAATTATGCAGTACAGCGATCGCGTAATTGTATTCAGTGGCGGACAGGCATCCGAGCCGATCGCGGTCGAAGATCTGACGGTCGATCGTCTGGGTCAAATGATCGGAGGACGACTCAGTGAGCGCGTCGAATCCTCAATTCGCTAAACAAACCCGCACCAAAATTTCTATCTTAAAGTCCCCCAGATTGGGGGGTTGGGGGGCAGAAGCACTCAACAACGAAGCCAAAAAACGTTATCGAATTCACGTCACGTAAATAGTGTTTGGAATAGGGAAAATGACGCTTGTTTCTAAATCTCTGGTGTATCAACTGATCGCGATCGTCGTGGCGCTCGTTTTCATTGCGATCGTGATTATTTTAGTCGGGGCTTCTCCGCTAGAAGTCGTTAGCAAAATGTGGACGGGAGCCTTTGGGACAGTGGGGCAGTTTGCGAGAGTGGTGGCCACGCTTTCACCGCTTTTACTCTGTGCCAGTGGGTTATTATTCACCTTTACAGCAGGCTTGTACAACTTGGGTATCGAAGGGCAGATTGCGTTTGGAGCGATCGCCGCCACGTTGATGATGCGCCTGACTCAAGATGCTTTTCCGCCTGCGCTGGTGATTCTCTTAGCCATTGTTGCGGGTGGTTTGGGTGGAGTCATTTGGGGATTGCTGGCGGGTATTTTGAATGTGTACGGTCGCATTAACGAAATTTTTGCGGGACTGGGTTTAAACTTTGTCGCGGATGGATTGGCGCTGTATTTAATTTTTGGGCCGTGGAAGCGTGACGGCGTTGCATCAATGAGTGGAACTGAGCAGTTTCGCGAATCTCTCTGGCTGCCCACATTTGGTAACACGGATGCGAGTCCTATCGCATTGCTTTTAGCGATCGCTTCCGTAATCATCACGCTGATCGTCCTGCGAGGCACTTATTTTGGGTTGCGTCTGAGAGCCGTGGGGCAAAATCTTCGCGCTTCCTATGTATTAGGCATTCCTTCGATTCGTCAATTGCTGAGTGCATTTGCGATTTGTGGCGGTTTCGCAGGAATTGCAGGCGCGTTACAGGTTTTAGCCGTGTTTCATCGCTTAATTCCCAGCATTTCCAGTGGGTTGGGCTATCTTGCTCTACTGGTTGCGATGTTAGTTGGGTTTAATGCCTGGATGATTTTACCGATCGCCCTCTTCTTCAGTGCATTAAATATTGGTAGCCTACAACTGCCGCTAGAACTCAGTCTAGAATCTTCTCTTTCCGGTGTGATTCAAGGAACGCTGGTGCTGTTTATTCTCTTAGGGCGAGGCTTGAGCGAAACGGTGAAGTGGGGAGCTTTGCGCGATCGCTTGCCCATTCGACGATCGACCAGTGCCTAACTCCCCATTGTTTACTTCAAATTTACTTCAACGCCTGTGCAGCACAAGATTGAACGATTTGAGTCATCTCACGACGCATCGGCTTATTTGCCCCAAGTTCGTCGCTAATTTTGATAAATTCTGTCAGCGTGTATTGGTTTTGAATGCCGTCGATCGAGCAGCTACAAATTTTTCTCATTACAGCCGGATCGACACTTTTGCCGCCCGATGTGCAAGAATCAACAAAAATCTGGACAACTTGCTCAGGATAAGGGTTTACAGGGGCTTTCTTTGTGGTTCCTTGAGCGTTGGACGAGTTGGGAGAAAGGGTGAATGCAACCGTTAGCAGACAAGTGCTGAAAGTAAAAATTGCAGGAAGCCGACGTGCCTCCTTGCGGGTATCTCGTAGAGATCGCATTGTGATTCTCCTGATCAAAAGTTTAGGGTTCATCCTCGTATCGTAATTCCTGAAATTGGGCAAATCGGAGACTTTGGAGACACTTCATAAAATCTAAATCATAAAATCTGAACTTTGGCTCACTTAAATTCACTTAGATACAGGACTGATGTGATGAATTTTGCACAATTTATGCCAATTTTGGCGACAGCGATCGCCACCTCTACGCCCCTCGTTTTTGCCTGCCTGGGTGAAACCGTCACCGAACGCGCCGGGGTGATCAATCTCTCCGCCGAAGGCACAATTTTGCTGGGTGCAATGACCAGCTTTGCGATCACCAAAACCCTCGAATCCACCGGAGCCGTCCCCAGTCTAATTTTGGGCTTTGCGGGTGCGGCCGGCGTAGGGGCACTGATTGCCCTGATTGTCGCCCTAGGAACCTTGACGCTCAAACAATCTCAGGTGGCGATCGGCTTTGTGTTGGCGCTACTGGCCGCAAATTTGTCGTCGTTTTTGGGCAACTCGTTTGTGAGAATTCCCGGCCCGACAGTGCCCAGCTTCAAGATTCCTGTGTTGCAGCATATTCCTCTGTTGGGCGAACTATTTTTTAGCAGTGACCTGTTGGTTTACCTCAGCTATGCAGCGATCGCCTTGATCTGGGTTTACTTTTATCGGACTCGTGCTGGCTTGATGCTCAGAGCGATCGGCGAACAGCCCAATGCTGCCTTTGCCAGAGGCACGAATGTTGTCTTGATGCGCTATCTCTACACGGCGATCGGAGGAGCCATGACCGGGATGGCAGGAGCCGCATTCTCTCTAGACTTCAAGGCTGGATGGAGTCATTTACACACGGCTGGATATGGATGGATAGCATTAGCGATCGTGATCTTTGGTGGTTGGAATCCGTTGCGCGTCGCGTTGAGTTGTTATCTATTTGGCATCCTACAATCGTTAGCCAGCGTTGCTCAAAGTACAATTCCTGACATTCCGACTCAGGTTTTTACAGTCGCCCCGTTTATGTTGATGATTCTATTTCTCGTGTTGACTTCGAGTGAGTGGTTAGAGCGATTGTTGAAACTGTTACCTTCTCCAATCGATCGGACGGCTTCAGAACTGATTCGCAGCACGCCGCCCGCTGCTTTAGGCAAAATATTTGAGCAAGATTAGGCTTTGTTGCATGATTAGAAAAACGGTCAGATCCGCATTGGAATAGTCTTGGTA
>NZ_JBJPHS010000174.1:0-9488 GCF_052939495.1 Phormidesmis sp. 146-12
GCAGTTGTTGCCGATGGTTGGCTTTCCCTCTGGCTAGAATAAATCAACCCTACCCATTCTGGGGGACTTTCGGATAAGAGGACTCGTCTACATCTAGTTCGTTTACATCTAGCTCAAAGTCCCTCACTTGTGGGGGATTTGGGGGGCTTCCCGAATTCGCAACCGAAGTGAGGAATTTGAGCGCATTCACACCGAATCTAGCAAAATAAGTTGTCAAGTCGTAGTCATAACGAGTATGATTTAGAAGTCACCCAAAAGAGTAGCGTATGGTTAGGGTACAAGAAATCCCCATTCAAGCAATTCGTCGCCCTTTGTTTCGGCAAAACGATCAGACTAAAGTGGCGGCCTTGATGGAGTCGATCGCCCAGATTGGCTTACAAGAACCGATCGATGTGTTAGAAGTAGACGGCCAGTTTTATGGCTTTTCTGGCTGTCACCGCTACGAAGCCTGTAGTCGTCTGGGGCACGAAACGATTCTCTGCCGGGTCAGACGTGCGCCGCGATCGGTGTTGCAAAGACATTTAGCGTGAGGCGATTTGCTTAGAAACTTTGAGAATCTGACGCTTTCGGCTATTTTCTTAAAGGCAGTTAAATCACTTAAGCCTGCCGCTCTCTTTTCACAATTATTTGGAAGACCATTCAGGAGAAACTATGGCAACTCAAACGACCAATCCAGTCATCGACATCGGTATCGAAGAATCTCAGCGCAAAGCGATCGCCGAAGGGCTTTCTCGGCTGCTGGCTGACACGTACACGCTGTATCTCAAAACTCACAACTTCCATTGGAACGTCACCGGCCCGATGTTTAACACGCTCCATCTGATGTTTGAGACGCAGTATACCGAGTTGGCGCTGGCCGTTGACTTAATTGCTGAACGCATTCGCTCGCTGGGCTTTCCGGCTCCTGGCACCTATAGCGAATATGTGAAACTTAGCTCGATCGAAGAAACCCCTGGTGTCCCCAAAGCCGAAGAGATGATTCGTCTCCTGGTGCAAGGACAAGAAGCAGTGGCTCGGACGGCACGATCGGTCTTCCCCATTGCCGAATCTGCCAGCGACGAACCCACGGCCGATCTGCTCACCCAACGTCTGCAAACCCACGAGAAAACGGCTTGGATGTTGAGAAGTTTGTTGGAGTAGGGAGTAACTTCGATGATCTATTCCCCCTTTGGGGGTAATCCGCTGCGCGAGGAGGGATGAAGAAATTCTAGTCGTTCCGCATTCGTTGTTCTAAATTCATGCTGAACTTGCGATCCCGTTTTGGGTTATGAGTTAGGTTGTTGTCTTCTCGTAACGCGATGACTCAATCAAGTCAGCCAAACTTTACCCCTCAGTTGCAGCACTTCATGCAGTTGGGGGGGATTTCTACGTTTAAACAACTGTCTCAAAAGTCGGGTGTTTCTGAAAAGCAAGTGATGCGTTTGCGACGAGGTGAAATCGGACAGATGCGGGTCGAGACGTTACAAAAACTAGCAGAAACTTTGGGAATTACACTCTCTAACTTTCTCGCAGCCTTCGCCCAAGATACACTTTCTCACACACTGTCTGTCGAAGATAACGCTTCATCCACCCAACAAGACTATCAACAGGAATACCAACGCCTTCAAGAACGCTTAACCCAACAGCGTCAAGAACTGTGGCAAGAATTTCAGCAAATGAGTTTACAAACGCTAGAGCCGTGGATTTTACAATGGTCGGCGGCCAGCTATGCAGCACAACAAAATTCGCAGCTAGCTGCTGTAAAATTGCTTCCCTTAATGCGTCCTGTTGAGCGGCTGTTGGTAGACTGGGGAATTGAAGCGATCGCTTCCGTAGCTGCTGAGATTCCCTACAATCCTCAAGAACACCAACTGATGGACGGCACCGCAGAAATCGGAGCATTGGTCAGAGTGCGCTATGCGGGATATCGTCAGGGCGATCGCTTACTCTATCGGACTAAGGTGAGTCCTGTTTAAGCGCCATGTCGATCGCTGCAATGTTGACGATCGGTTGTCAGAAGCTCAATGTCTCGCTGATGTCGCTGAGCGATTTGTAGAAGGACTTCGGCTGTTTTTCGCAGTTCGACGCTTTCTTGTCGTTGACTTGGTGCAGTATTGTTGAGAACTTCGATCGCTGTTCTCAGTTCAGCATTGAGGGCAAACTGACTTTCCATCATGGCTTCAAGTCGATCCAATCGTTCTGACATCGCAAATTCCTGCACCGCGCCATTTCAGTACAAGAAGAAAATCTACCTTTTGAGGCGGGGAATCGATCGCGTTCACCTTGCCCTTCCTCCTTATGACTGATGCTCAGATTGGTTGCGATTTGTTGCAATAGTCAAAGTACAGCAATGCTGGAGAGCGATTCAAATGCGTAAGTTAAATATTGGATTAACGGATGAACAGCGTCAGGGTGTCTGTGAACTCTTGAACCGTGACCTGTCAAACACCTATCTGTTGGTGATCAAAACCAAAAAATATCACTGGGATGTCACCGGCCCTGAGTTTCGTTCACTGCATCAATTGTGGGACGAGCAATATCAGATTTTGAGTGAAAACATTGACTCGATCGCAGAACGGATTCGCACTTTGGGGAACTTCCCTGTCGGCACAGCAGAAGGGTTTTTGCAGTATTCCACCATCAAAGAACACACAGGTGATGTGCCTCCCTCGGATGGTATGGTGACAAACTTGGTGGAGGATCACGAAGAAATTATTCGCAACCTGCGTGAACACATCGACCAATGCTCCGAAGAATTCCACGATGAAGGAACGGCTGACTTCCTCACCGGATTGATGGAAGGACACGAAGAAATGGCCTGGATGCTACGCTCTTTTGTCGAAGGTAAGGCTATCAAGCCCGATGGTCAACAAGCTCCTGCCGAGATCAAGTTTCCCGCTGGAGTTGGCGCAAGCTAAGACAAGTGGATTTGATTGAGTTATTGCTTCGTTGTGGAGATCTTTGCCCCCCAACCCCCCAATTTGGGGGACTTGTAGAACTCTCTCAAACCTGAAGTGAAGGAGTTCACTGAACTGTGCTAATGAACTTGTCTAATGATTGAATTCATGTCTACTAGACAGCGATCGCTTTCTTAAAAAGCTGATTAGAAAATAGACGCTAACTTCAACCAGCGCGACAGACTGGCAGGAATTTCTGTATTCAGTCGCAATGGTAAACCAGGCGTAGAAATAGATTGAGCATAGCCAGAGGTGAGAAACGTTTCATATGTTTTAGCCTCTGGTGTTTGCTGTTTGATAAATGCCAAACTCACACCCTGAAGAAATTGACGCAATGGAGCAACTTCTTGGCCTCTGCGCTCTTTGACTAAAGTTCCTTCACCGATCGCGCCACTAAAATTAGTCGGATCGCTGACACTGAGATGAGTCGTACCGATCGCGGTTACCAAATATTTAGGTTTGGGCAATTGAGAAAAGGGTTGAAGCTGTTGGCTAAAGGTCGGCGCTAAGGTATCTTCTGTGCTGGTCAAAATTAGAGTGGGAGTAGCGATTTTAGTTAAGCCTGACTTGCCAAAAATTTGACCGATCGCAGGATTGAGGGCGACCGCTTGCACGACTCGGCGATCGCGTAAATTCACTTGACGGTTGGGCAAGCCTGATGCCGCACATTGGAGCCAATCTGCTGGCACTCTCTGAAGCAAATTCCCGCTTTGACAAAAGTTGCGTAGATCATCCAAATTGAGTTCTGCTCCGGCGAGGGCCAGGGCTTCATAGCCGCCGAGAGAATGCCCAATCACCGACACTTGCTGAGTATTTAGCTTGCCTTGCAGAGTGCCAGATTGTTGATTGAGTTGCGTCAGTTCGTCCAAAACAAAACTAATATCTTTGGGGCGATCGACAAACTCACTTGCAGGGACAAGCTGATCTAATTTGAGAGAAATAGGAATGCCCCGATTGGCGAGAGAAGGATGCTCAAGAGCCGCCACCGTTAAGCCGTGAGACGCTAAATGACGCGCTAGATATCCCAAAAAACTTCGGTTTGCTTCAAATCCGGGAGCGATGACAACCAGTGGCCCTTGAGCCGTTTGACTCGAATAAATATCAACTGGAATTGTGCGATTTCTGGCTTGGTCGCTCAAAGTGAACGTTTGTTTTTGCACCGTTGCCGCACCCGGAACCGAGGGGTCAAACGTGGGACGAAACTCAGCCCCTTTTTGCGTCAAATCTCGTTCTAATCGCGAACTAATGGCTTGACTCTTCCAGAGAGAAAAGTTGACTTGAGAAGCCACCCCGATCGCTTGCGTGACATCGATCGTCACCGTCTCTTGAGGAATTGACTTCAACACACTGATGGCATCCAGTCCATTCGCTTGTCTGGCGGCGAGCCAAAATCCGGCTTGAAGCTGCTCGATCGTCAGCCCTGGAGAGGCTTGCTGCAAGGTTTCTAACAATCGCTTGCCAGACGCAGACTTCAGAATTTCCTCAACGACCTGACTGCCCAAATTGGGGTCTAGCTGCAATCGGCTCGTCAACGCTTTTCGCAATTCGGGAGTCAACACGGGCGAATAAAGCTGCAACGCTGAAGGAACCTCTCCCGTTTGGGCAAATTTTTCTAAATCAGTCACCCGAACCGACTGCTCAAACGGCCCCAGCCGCAAATTGAGCTTCTCAGCCGCCAACCCTGGTGTCGCCATCGAAAGGAACGCGATCGCTGCCCCTCCCACAATTGCCTTTGTCGATCGTACGTTTCGCTTCACTGTTATCGCCCCGTGCCAGTCATTCAGGTCAACCCATTGATTGTAGGATGCTCACAAATTCTCTGCCTACCCGCTCACAAACAAATTAGCTTATCAAGGTAGCATCCTCAAGAAGCTGACTAGAGGAGCGTTATCTCGGTTCCCTAAATTTTCTCAAGCGCTCGCTTTAAGGCAATTTTGACGCGATCGTATTCACTCTCAAGCTGGACAATTAAAGTCTCTGCCGCCTCAAACGTTTTGGTTTTACCGATCGCTTCCAAATCTGCACAAAGTTGAGAAAGCGTATTGGCACCCAGGTAAGCACTGCTCGATTTGAGGCTGTGGGCAGCCCGAACCAGGGAAATCGGATCAGCTTGGACATGGGACTGTTTAATCGTCAAAACAAGCTGAGGAGCCTCGCTCAGGTAGCACTCAAAAATATCAATCAGAGCGGGGCCGCTGCCCTCAAACAGGTTGCACAGGAGGCTGAATGCATCTGGATCGAGGGCAGCGGGTAAAGAAAGCGTTGTCAGGTGTGGGGTGCTTTCGACCGTTGGCGTTTGACTGAGCACTCGCGTCAAAGTGTCTAATCGAATCGGTTTACTGAGGTAGTCATCCATTCCGGCGGCGAGGCATTCTTCGCGATCGCCCTGCATAGCGTTAGCAGTCATGGCAATGATTCTGGGTCGGCTGGCTTTTTGACAGATTTGACGAGTCGCGGTCAAACCATCCATTTCGGGCATTTGCAGATCCATCAAAACCAGATCATAAGCCTGACAATCGAGTGCCTCTAGCACTTCTAACCCGTTGTTAACAATATCCGCGCAGTATCCCAAATGCTGAAGTAAAAGCTGTGCCATTTTTTGATTGACGACGTGATCTTCAGCGATAAGAATTTTGAGTGGATAGCGTTCCGACAGCTTTGTATTTGACGCAGTTTGATGATGATTAGAAGGGTAATCTTTTGCATTCGCTGGTGGGTAACTTGATGTGACCGTAGGCACCACGATCGAGAAGTAAAACGTCGAACCCTTCCCGACCTGACTTTCGACCCAAATCTCACCGCCCATCATCTCCGTCAAACGCTGACTGATTACCAATCCCAACCCCGTACCGCCATAGTTGCGAGTGATGGATGAATCGACCTGGCTAAAGGGCTGAAACAAGCGATCGAGGCGATCGGGGGCAATGCCAATTCCTGAATCTTTGACCGCAAAACAGATGACGTTAGAACAGGGCACATCCGCCGTTTTCAGGTCAAGTGATCTCGAAGAGATATCTGCTGGAGCAGACCGCACCGTCACCGAAACCGTCACCCCGCCCACGTTGGTAAATTTAATCGCATTCGCCACCAGATTGAGAAGAATTTGCCGAACTCGTGTCACATCGCTGACGATCGTATCCGGGGTGTTGGGATCGATCTGATAAGACATCTCCAAGCCTTTTTCGGCGGCTCTGGGCGCTAACAGATCAAAAACTCTTTCAAGACAGGTTAATAAATTGAACGATCGCCGCTCTAGCGCTAGTTTTCCGGACTCAATTTTAGAGAAATCCAGAATGTCGTTAATGATGGTCAGCAGTGAGTCACCACTGTTGCGAATCGTCTCCACAAAATCTCGCTGTAGTGGGGTCAAATGACTGTCTAACAGCAGTTCTGTCATGCCAATTACAGCATTCATCGGCGTGCGAATTTCGTGACTCATCATCGCTAAAAATTCGCTTTTAGTCCGATTGGCGGCTTCGGCTTCTCGCTTTGCTTTTTCTAGAGCGATATTTTTGTTGGTGAGTTCTTGACGCTGTTGGGTTTCCTGTTCTAAAAGATGCTTTAAAGCAAATTCTGCTTGCTTACGAGCGGTGATATTTCGCGCCACCAACATGACGGTATTTTCGGAGATGGGAGAGAAGTTTGCAGCGAAATAGACTTCTTGATGATTAACGGTAATATTGTATTCGCCATAAATCGTTTGCTTTGCCTCCAGAGCTTGACGAATGTAAGCCAAAATCATGTCCGCTTGCAGTTGTGGCAGCGTTTCGTGTAGCGTTGCGCCAACCATTTGATCGATTGGTTTGTAAAGGTTGCTAAGGTTGGTGGGGGCGATTTTCAAACAGAGTCCGTTAGAGTCTCTCACGATCACGACATCCGTCATCGCCGCAAATAAGGCCCGAAGTTCTGCTTCGGAGGCTTGCAGTTGTAATTGAGCTTGACGATCGCTCCCTTCTCCCTCCTGTTCGGCCACCGCTTCGACTAAAAGGATCAACTGATTCTCAAAGCCTGCGTCGGCTTGATTTTCTAAAACCGTCAGATTGAAATAAACAGGAGCCGATCGGGGAGTCGATCGAGGAATATTTTTGAGTTCAAAATCAGGTTTCTGCTGGTGTAAAACGGCTCCAAGCTGATCTTCAAGTCCGCGCAACTCAGGAAAGCTCGATCGCACGTCTTCACCCGACTGAACAGGCACCTTAGAGAATCGCGAAATGCCAGCAGAATGTTCCAAAATACAGAACTGCTGATCCAAAATCAGGTACTCAATGCCCCGCAGGGCTGAAAGCTTATTGAGAATTCCCAGGGATTTTAGTTGAGAAGGTAGCGCCATGAATCTCAAAAAATTTCAGCTTGATCAGCCAAATCAGACAATCGCTCTCACGATCGCTCCTATTATAGGTCTGGTCAAATTTCTACAGGTATATTGAATGACGATCACTTCTATTTTTTCCTGATTGAGCCGTCAAATCCTCATAAAGATGGGATACAACGTGGGCGATCGGGGCGATAATACAGGTAGTGTTCAATACAGTTTTTATGTCTACTTCTACATCTGCGGGAGTTGGTAGCTGCATCTCTGTTCTTAATCAACAATCTGAAACGCAGCAGTATCAAAATCAAAGTGATTGCAGCCAGCGAGACACTCCAACTCATTCAATCTCTTCCAAAAGCTGCACGGTGGTCGAAAATGGGCGAGTCGTTGTCAAACCCATTCAGCCTGTGACTGCTTCTAAAGAAGTGACCTCGTGAAACTGGTTGTAGTCAATGTAGCGGTGTCCCTCCTGGGTAAAGTGAATAATATCAACAAAGCGGTGGTTCCAGACGATATCTTGAGCCGCGTAGGTATGGCGAGCATGAACCACTTGAGTCACCGTTTCGTCAATGCCGCTTAGAGAAATCACGATCGACGTATTCATTTTCACCAATGCGTCAGCATCGTATCCATAAAGCGGGCTGGACTCGTCGATCGCGTGCATCACTGTCCAGCTTAGATTAAAGCCTGGGGTTTGACTTCTTAGCAGCGTCAGGTCGTGAATTCGCCGCATGTGTTGTCCGTCGCTGGTCACTTCATCGCGCATCAGGTAGACCCGCATCTGTGCTTCTAAAATCTGATTGCGCCGCTTGTTAGCCGTTCTAAACATTAAGACAGGCTGACCTTCGTGGGGAGCGATGACCGCAACTCGACTAAAGACCACACGAGCCGTTGGTTTTGAGAAGCGGGCAAACGCCAACCCGGTCAGCACCGAGATGCCCACCAGACCAAACATCGCCTCAACGGTCACCACCGAATTGGAATACACCGTTTTGGGATACATGGCTCCATAGCCGATCGAAGCCAGCGTTTGTACACTAAAGAAGAACGCATCTAGAAACGATCCCGGTGTCGCGTTAGCAATACAATCTCCGCCCAACAGGTAGGCGATCGCAAACAGTGAATTAACGCCCAAATAAGTCAGCGTGATCAGGCAAAAGAACCCCATCCAGGGAATCGTCAGCACCAAATGATAAGGGTCGCGCCAGTAAGAGTACCAGGCTCCCATGCCAACGACTTGAAACCGTCCATCTTGAATTAGAATTTTAATCTTTGGCAGCCGTCGTTTCTGAGTCGGTTTCTTTTGTGCAGTTCTCATAAGCATTTTGGAGAAGGTTAGTTCTATAGGGTCTTGTGAGGAGAAGATTTGCACTGATTCCAGGACATCTCACATCCAATCTGCAACGCCCGATCGAGAAGTTACTGACTGCGGGTAGAGGTAAAGATATCATCCAGACTGCTATTTTCAGAATTAATTTAAGGTTTAATTTTATGAATTCAAGTCATCAGTCGGGCTGGCGAAAAGAAGTTTTGCGAGTGATCTTGGCCGTTTCGATCAGCGTGGTGGGAGTGACTCACTTTTTGACTCCGATTCCTTATGTCAAAATTGTGCCACCCCAACTTCCGTATCCTCTGGCGCTTGTCTACATCAGTGGTTTCTTTGAGATCTTGGGAGGAATTGGACTCCTGATTCCTTTTGTGAGTGTGGCGGCCGCTTGGGGATTGATTGCTTTATTTGTTGCAGTGTTTCCCGCGAATATCAATATGGCTGTGAATCAGATTACGATCGAGAACGTTCCTCATATCCCCGCACTCTATTGGGCGAGACTGCCTTTGCAAGCGGTTCTAATTGCCTGGGCCGGGTGGTACACTCGCAAACCCGAAGAGCAGCCGGGGGCGGTGGAGGATGAGGGGGCGCTAATTTAATGTGAGTTCGATGATAATTCGATGAAGGTTTTGCTTCGTTGTTTACGGCTTCTGCCCCCCAAGTTGCCAATTTTGAAAACTTTCAGACAGGATTTTTGATTCAAAGTCCCTCACTCGTGGGGGATTTAGGGGGCTGCCTGGATTAACGACCGCAGCGAAAGATTTCATCGAATTCACCTCAACTTAGGATCGCAAATTAAATAAGACCGTTTATTGCCAAGCTACTTCGCCCCCTAAATCCCCCATCCTGGGGTAGGGATGATTTATTCTAGCCAGAGGGAAAGCCAACCATCGGCAACAACTGCTCTAAGCGA
>NZ_JBJPHS010000175.1:0-9391 GCF_052939495.1 Phormidesmis sp. 146-12
ACAAGTTGATCGATCGGTCATTGCTGAGATCCTTCGCCCCCTAAATCCCCCAAAAATGGGGGACTTTGAGCCGTCGTCATGGCTTTGAACTTTGGAGGAAATCCTTCCTTTGTCAAAGTCCACCAGACTGGGGGATTTAGGGGGCTGAAGCCGCTTGAAACGAAGCAACAACGACTTGTGTGACACCGTAGAAGCTGCCAACTCTGGGGACTTTTAGACAAAACTTCCCGTTCAAAGCCTTCTACCTAACGGAAGTTAGAACACAACCAAGATCGGTAACCGAAGCAAAACCTTCATCCCTCCTCCCTCATCCTTCATCCTTCATCCCTCCTCCCTCCTCCCTCCTCCCTAAATTCCAAGCAACCGAAAGATCAATACATTAGTGGGAACACTGAAAAAAGTTGAGGAAACTCACCCCTACAGAATTTAACAGTAGAGCATGTGGCGAAGGCTAAAAAACCTCTTTGACAGTTTGAATACATACGCTGACATGAGTCCCGATTTGGCACTGAGAAAGCGTATCAATCAAACTTTGCGCGATCGCCCCTCCCGGACAGCGGATGAGTGGTACGAATTGTTTTGGCAGCCTTTAGGCATTTCTCAAGAAGTCTCAGATTTTGTCTACCAGCAGTTAGAAGACTATTCAGGGCTGCATTTTGCCAATGTCTTACCAAGCGATCGCCTCACCGAAGATTTGCACCTGCCGCTAGTCTGCTGGTTTGACTGGGAAATCTCATTTTGCGAAGCCTTTGGCTGTCAATTTGGAATTGATGTGAGCGAAGGATTTGACCTTGACCGCTTTTCAACGCTTGAGGCACTCGTCGTTTTTCTTAATCAACAATTGCTCTCTGTGAACTACTCTTAAATGGAGGGTAAGAACAGACGACCAGCATGGATAAACCGTTAGATGTAGAGCGATCGCTAGAGGTCGCCCAAACTGTCAAAAGCAAAGCAAAATCAATTTTTGAAAACGCCCACAAAGCCGCCCTTGTCATCGAAGGAGCAACCTATGTGCAGGGGTTTGTCGTCTTTGCGGGGTCGCCCTTTAAGCCAGTCGAACATGCGTGGCTAGAGTTAGACGATCGCCTCGTCGATCCCAATTTTCAGCATCTAAGCCGCAAAGCGGACGAGCTTTTTTACTTCCCAGCCCAGCGCTTGACGGTGAAACAGTTGAAAAAAGCGATCGAGGAAGCTGAAGAAGACTACCCCGATGATGACGCGCTGCCAGTCTATGGCAAAATGCCCTACGAATATTACGGCGACCTGATGCTAGGAGGCAAAGACTACCTCACCGCTCACCAAGCTGCCGAAGCCAAAAGCAAAGAACTCAACAAACCCAAATCAAGAGACGCAAACGAGTTAAACTAGCGCAAATTCGACGAAATCTTTCGCGGCGGTTGTTAATTTAGGCAGCCCCCCAAATCCCCCTTGAGTAGAGGACTTTGAACTAGGATTCTTCTCTTAAAGTCCCCCAGAATTGAGGGGTTGGAGGGCAGAAAATCTCAACAACGAAGCGACGAATTCGCATTTCTTCAAGCATTTACTCACTGAGGCTTTTGGTCTTCGTTTGGAGACTGACTATCCTTTGAGTTACAGGCTCGATCGACTACTAAATAAGCGCTACTTCCTGGTTTTGGTTGTGTTAACGCTCCCGTGTCGCCGTATTCAAATTTTTGAATCAATTTTCTATTTTTGGTATAAGCGTTTAACTTTCTCAAGCGTTGTGATTTATTGGTGCAATCGACTGACCAGCGAATCACCGCACCATGTACAGGCTGAGTCACTTTCTCATCGACAAAAGCATTGTTGGCTTGAGGAAATTCACGATATTCCCAATACCAAACGACCGACCCATTGCGCTGGATCGAACTGGTGTCAATAAAAAACTTATCGTTAACTGAGTTCTCAGTGACTTTTGTCCATTCAGCCGCCAACCCGATCGGAGCATACGCAAAAAAAGCTCCCGCAATCATCATCAAGGACACTAACTTTTTCATGACAGTCTCAAAGTTTACTACAACATCTAACGGATCGGTTTTTCTGCGGCTGGCTTGGGCTTGTTGGGTCGGTTGGCTTCGACATTGCGGATTGCCTGCGTTGCAAAGGTGTCGTTGGGTCGCTCATCCAGTGCCCGTCTAAAGTAGAGCAATGCAGTTTGGTTGTCTTTTTGCTGAGTCGCAGTGTAGGCTGCCTGCATGTAGCGATCGTAGAGCGTTCCTTTAGAATTCGTTGAAGAATTTGTAGCAGGAAGCGGCGCTCTGCCCGCAGGTTGTTGATAAAAACTCACCACCTTTTCAATGTAAGGCGAAATGTCAGCGCTTCGATAGCGCCCAGCATCTCCCGTCATCCACCAGGCCGCAACCCGCCGCACTGCCACCAATTCATTGTTGCCCACCACTCGATATTCGTCTCTCAAAACATCCCGAATGATGCAGGTGACGACCGATCGAGCCGCCGTTGGGTTGGCTTCAAACTCTGTGGGTGACAGTTCTCGCCCGGTGCAGTTTTTTGACCAGCGAGGAATATTGTCAGGTTTGACTTGCCAATCGCTATACAACCCGTCGTTCTTTTTCCCGGTATCGGGTGCAGCCTGACGCAGCGCTTCGACAACCTTACCGACCTGAATATCTGAAAGCTGGGCCCGAACGGGCAAAACGCCTGGCCCAACGCTCAACAAGCTGCCGATAATTGCGATCGAGTGCAAGTTGCCCCGCAAAAATCTGAAAGATTTCATAACATGCCTTGTGATGCTAAAAGCGATTAATTATCCGACGTAGACCATAAATCAAGGTTTCGATCTTGACCTTCTAGAATCTGTTCTAGTTTAAACGCTAAGGATCGTGGATCAAATAACATCTGGACTTGATCAGAATCAGGAGAGATTGGTTTAAACGCAAAAAAAGCCCGATCGCAAGACCAGGCCAGTTGATAAAGTCATCGATAAAATTCTTTGCTTCGCGCTTCAGAATACCCGCAAGGGGTTTCATATAGTCCCCTAGAATTGGCAGCTTGGGAGGCAGAAGACTCAAGCAGCAAATCACAAATGCTTCATCAAACTCATGGAGTTTTAAGCGACCGATCTATCTGCAAATCGACGATTGATCTCATCCCAGTTGAGTACGTTCCACCAGGCGTTGAGGTAGTCGGGACGGCGGTTTTGATATTTGAGATAGTAAGCGTGTTCCCAAACGTCGTTACCAAAAATGGGGTAGTGACCTTCAGTTAGCGGACTGTCCTGGTTAGGCGTTGAGGTGATTTGCAGATTGCCTTGAGGGTTTGAGACGAGCCACACCCAGCCGCTTCCAAAGCGCTTGACCCCCGCATCGTTGAACTGTTGCCGAAAATTGTCAAAATTGCTAAAAGTCTGGTCGATCGCGCCCGCCAGATCTCCGGTCGGTTCGCCGCCGCCGTTGGGCTTCATGATTTGCCAAAACATGGTGTGGTTGACGTGCCCACCTGCATTGTTACGCACAGCACCTCGCACCTCTTCAGGAATGGTGTCTAGCATTTTGACCAACTCTTCGACACTTTTGCTTTGCAGATCAGAATGGTTTTGCAGAGCAGCGTTGAGGTTGTTGACATAGGCAGCATGGTGCTTGTCGTGGTGAATCTGCATGGTCTGAGCGTCGATGTAAGGCTCTAAAGCAGCGTAGTCATAAGGAAGTGGAGCTAATTCGTAAGCCATGTTGGAGTCTCCTAAACAGGACAAGTTGAGTTGAGAGGAGGGTGAGAAAGTTTTGAGATGAAGCAAGCCGTTCTGCTATCCAATCAGTCGCACGTTTGAGCGGCAGAAATCGAGGGGCAGAAATCGAGGGGCAGAAATTTGAGGAGCAGAAACCAAATCTTCGATGCTTGTTCTCTCTTCTTAAATCATAGTCGTTATGATTTTGAATTGCATCAATTGAACCTAAGTTTTTGCCCATAAATCAAAGATTAATTTAAGCAAGCAGTTCTCAAACTCCCAGAAACCAGAACTTTCAGAATTTTTGCGAAAATTTCTCGCCTGGCTCTAATAAGACTAAATCTCACTAAAGGATTAGAAGCACTCAAATATCAAGCAAGAAATGAGAAGCCACATTAACCCGTCGATCGCAGCCATCCCTCATCCCTCATCCCTCATCCCTCATCCCTCATCCCTCATCCCTCCTCGCGAAGCGGAACAAAGTTCTCCCTCATCCCTCATCCCTTCAATCGATAAGCCAACGCAACCCATTCATCCAGGCGTTGAGTCTCGATCGCCTCAAACCCCACCTTCTCCAAAGCCTGAGAAACGTCTGTGGTGCGATCGTCCGTAAAGCCAGCCGCAATCAACAAGCCCGATGGACGCAATGCCTTCTGAAAGTCTGAAGCGAGAGCGATGTGTACCCGTGCAAAAATGTTGGCGGCAATTAGATCAAACCTAGCTTCAGGCGTGAAAGTAGCTGTTGTCTCGTCAGTTTCTCCACCCATCCAGTGACCTAGCCCACTTCCCATACCCAGGCTCCCTGCTTTGACGGTGACTTGCTCGGTAACCTGGTTGAGATTGACAGTCGATCGAGTGGATTCGACGGCGATCGCATCATTGTCCAGTGCTAAAACCTTGGCTCCTAGCTTGGCCATTGCCACACTCAAAATTCCTGATCCCGATCCCAAATCGAGAGCGTTTATGTTGGGCGAAACAAACTGCTCAAGTAGCTGCAAACTTAGTCTTGTCGCAGGATGAAACCCACTGCCAAAGCTCAAACTGGTCTCGATTTGAAGGGAGATGTCTCCTGTCTGCAAAAGCACAGGTTGAGCAGAGTTGACCATCACAAACCGTTGTCCAATTCGATAGACAAACGGGTTACATGGAGCAGGTTTCTCCTCTACGAAGGCGATTTCGAGGGCGGTAGTCATGTGAGTGCGATGCAGGGAAGAAAGCAGATTGGCGATCGCATCCACTCGATCTCCGACGGGACGATCGTTGGGCAGATACAAGCAAAGTGTAAAAGCCCAATCTTCTCCCGTGGTATAGTTTGTGATCTGAATGTCACCAGTAAAGTCAGCCGTAGATAGCAGAGTACACACCCAATCAACTGCTTCATAAGTTGCATGGAGGCTCAATTCTATCCAGGACATAACTTTTTTCTCAGCGTGAAGATGAAGGAAAAGGCAGAGCCAACTAGGGCGTTGCTGATTGGAGGGATAAATCTGTGGGAAGTGTCCATCTTTTCGCCCCCTAAATCCCCCAAAAATGGGGGACTTTGAACCTTGGGTTTCTCGCCGCTTTGGGGCAATTCATCCCCTGATTCAGCAACGCCCCAACTAGAAAGCAAATTGTCGGTTCCCTACCTTTTCTCAAGCATCTTACGCTAGATCAGAGCCTCGGTTTAGGGGTATCTCGAAGGGGCAGATTGATTGTTAACCCCGCTACTGGGAACACATTCAACGGGGACAGGCATTGCACTTTGGTTGGTTTGTGCGCTGCTGGAATTGTAAGAACCGCCCATTCCAGAAGTCTGCATCATTGACTGTTCGCCACCCCGGTTAAACGCATCCAAGGACATGCTGGCTTCTTTTCCGGCTGTACCCGCAGGCCCGTTGGCGCGGAAGGCTAAGGCTGCACTGGGGTTTCTTCCTGAAAACTGCCCGTCTAGAATCGAGCGGCTCGATCGCTGGTTGTCGATCGAGGTTGAGTTGTTCATTGCTCCAGAATTCGTCACTCTAGAATTCATCACTCTAGAAGAGTTGGCGGCATCTAAGTTAGAACTGGCTTCTCTTCCAGCCGTACCCACAGGCCCATTAGCGCGATAAGGAATCGCTGGTCTGGGATTGTTAGCTGAAAATTGATCAGACGTGCTGGAGGAGCGATCGCTGGTTGAATTCATCGTCAAATTCGTTGGGTTAGAGTTGGCACTGCTTGCGGTCTGCTCATTGATGCTCCCATTGATGGTGCCTGCATTTGCACTGTTGGGGAACTGGTTTGCGTTAGAGTTTGCAGGAGAATTAATGCCTTGAGAAGCCACGTCGTCGCTTGATAGGCTCGAATTGCTGTTAGAAGGTGCGCTACCCCTTGTTTGAGTCTGGTTGGAAGTGGAGTCGATCGGGCCACCAACGCCACCTGACGTATAGCCTGGAGGACATTGAACTGCACTAATTCCAGTTTGATTTGTCCCAGTTTGATTTGTCCCGGTTTGCCTTAGCCCAGTCTGACTGCGATTGTAAGGCGGTTCATTAAAAATGCTGGGGTTTGGGTTGACCTGTGCCAGAGCGGGCAAGCCTAACAAAGCGGCTGTTCCTACGGCTCCCACCAAAGCAGACAAGCGTTTTGCTAAACCGTTGTGATTCAGTAAGTTCATAAAAATCTCCAGACAAGGTGTAATTCTGTATACTGAAAAGATTAAAAAATCAGTAGCTTTCGCTTCTCTATCAATAGGGATTAGTCAATGTCTATCTCTGGTGGGATCTAATGTTGCTAGAAAAATTAGCAGAGCTAGTTAAAAAATTCGCTCTTAGGCTCAATGTAATCTTCTGAGCCGTAGCGTTAAGGTATATTCTTCTTGCAGACGGATCACATTGCCTTTTGCACATATAGATAAACGGTGATACTCTCAACCCAAAATTTGGAGGCTGACTATGCTGGAGTTATACCAATTTGAGATGTCCCACTATGCCGAAAAAGTGCGGCTAATCTTGGACTACAAGGGCTTAGAGTACCGCAAGATCGAAGTGACCCCAGGAGTTGGACAAATTGAGCTTTTCCAACTGTCGGGGCAGCGTCAAGTTCCGGTTTTGAAAGACGGTAGCGAAGTCATTGCAGACTCAACGGCGATCGCTGACTATCTCGATAAAAAGTATCCCGAAAAACCGATCATTCCGGCTGACCCTAAGCAGAAAGGCCTGTGTTTGTTGATGGAGCAGTGGGCTGATGAGTCGATCGGTCTCAATGCTCGCAAAGCGCTCGTGGGGTCTCTCAGCACCAATCAGACCTTTCGGACGGCGTTGTTGCCCAATTCTGTCCCGGATGTGGTCAAGAATGTGGTGGGGGCGATTCCGGGTGAGTTTTTGAGTGTGTTGGGGCTGGGCGTGGGGATGGGGCCCGATGCGGTTAAGTCAGCTAAAGAAGCGCTCAAGCGGGATCTAACGGCTCTGTGTTTTATTTTGATGGAGCAGCCTTATCTACAAGGAGACACGCCGACGCTGGCTGATTTTGCGGTGGCTGGGCTGTCGATGTATCTCAAGTTTCCGACTGGCCCGTATTTGACGATTCCGGAGTCGCTCAAGGGTCAAGGGGTTTCGGGGATTGCGGATATTGGGACGTTTGAGCCGTTTTTTGCGTGGCGTGACAAGCTCTATGCTGATTTCCGCAAGGCTTCTCCGTTTGCGGCGGCTCCTGTGGGTGCGGCTCCGACTTCGATCAACATCGATTAAGTGATCTGGTAAGTTTGTGGGATGGGCAAGTTGTCTGTCCCACTTGGAGAAGTATGAAAGTCAAAAGTTTGACCCTGCGATCGTTCCGTGGCATCGACAACTTAACCCTAGACTTTGATCCAAAAGTCACTGTATTAATTGGCAACAATGGAGTCGGTAAATCCAGCATTCTTGATGGTCTATCCAATATGTTTTCTCCTTTCCTCCTATTTTTGAGAAAAGGATATACGGAACAAGACATAGATTGGACAAAGACCTTATTTCTTTCTAAGAGGAATAAAGAACCTATAATGCGTTCCTTTTGCGATCAAGACATTGCTAATCGTGATAAGGAACTAAGCACCAAAATAGTTTTAGCGCTACGTGAAAAAGAGATAAGTTGGTCAATAACAAAGGCTCGTGGAAATTCTACTCAAGACGACAGCATTAATGAGTTAGGGAAAAATATCAATAGCACACTGAGAGAATGGGTTAATAATCCCGAATTAAATTTACCTTTAATCACCTATTATCCTATTACTCGCGCAGTTCTTAGCGTTTCTCTAGAAATCGCGAATAGTCAGTTTAGGCAAATAGATGCCTATGATCGATTTCTAGAAGAGAGCGGGAGTGGATTTGAACAATTTTTTATTTGGTTTCGGACTTTAGAAGATCTAGAAAATGAAGAACGTCGAGACACTTTGGAATATCGCGATCGCCAATTAGAAGCCGTCCGAAAAGCAATTCCTGAGTTTCTTCCTGGGTTCTCAAATTTGAGAGTGCGGCGATCGCCCCTCAGAATGACCGTTCAAAAACAGGGTCAAGAACTGATTATTAATCAACTTTCAGATGGTGAGAAATGTCTGTTAGCGATGGTGGGAGATTTGGCGCGGAGACTGGCGATCGCTAACCCTGGCTTACTCGATCCTCTACAAGGCGAAGGCGTTGTCCTAATCGATGAAATCGAACTTCATCTTCATCCAAAGTGGCAGCGTGAGATTATTCCTGCACTCACCAGAACCTTTCCAAACTGTCAATTTATCGTCACAACTCATTCGCCTCAAGTATTGGGAGAAGTCAAAGGTAAAGTTTATCAACTCAAATCTACGTCTGAAGGAATCATTGCTGAATCTCTACAAACCTATGGAAGAGATAGCAACCAAATTCTTGAAGATGTGATGGATGTACCGGAGCGATCGCGAGAATTCCAAGATAAAATTCGCCATTTATTTCGATTGATTGAAGATGGCAAACTGGATGAGGCAAAAAGTCTACAGCAAGAACTCGAAGATTCAATTACATACGAGGAACCAGAGTTTGTAAAATCTGAAATCTTGATTCGTCGGAAAGAAGTTTTGGGACGATGAAGTACATCAGAAAAAATCAGGAGCCGCCAAACTTCACAGATTGGAAACAACAAGCAAACGAAGACTGGAAGCCTGATTGGAAGAATAATTTTCAAGCTCCAGAAAAAGCAGAAACTCATGAGGCATTATTGATTGAGCAAGGCTACATTTGCTGTTATTGCGGCAGACGCATCGATCGCCAAAGCAGCCACATCGAACATCTTCGACCTCAAAAGCACTTTCCAGAACTCGCCTTGGAATACACAAATCTTCTAGCATCTTGTCCTGGATATGCTGAAGATGAAGCTTTTGAACCAAACAATCAGCCATCTCAAAAACACTGTGGACAGAAAAAAGGAGCCTGGTACGACCAAAAGCTCACCGTTTCGCCACTCATCGAAGACTGTGAAAACTACTTTCGATACACCAAAGACGGACAAATCTTGCCGACCCAAACGCCATCTATGCAGCCTGCCGCCCAAGCCACCATTACCCAATTGGGTTTAGATTGCAGCAGTTTAAAGAGAGCAAGAGCAAGAGCCATCGAAGCGATCGAGCCACTAGAAGGATTCACTCGTGAAGAAGCCCAAAAATTAATTCAGTCCTACGAACAACCTAACGAAACGTGAGTTCGATGGACTAAAAAATGGCAGGGGGCAGAGCCGGCAAGCCTTTGG
>NZ_JBJPHS010000176.1:0-8844 GCF_052939495.1 Phormidesmis sp. 146-12
TTAGGGGGCTGCCTGGATTAACAACCGCAGCGAAAGATTTCATCGAATTCACGTATTTTTAACCTGGTATTAAGAACCAAAGTGAGTCTTTGCCCACTCAAGAAGTCGTTTTGTTGGTCAGTTCGGGGAGGTGGCCTTTGTTTTGATAGCCACAGTTTTAACTGCCAAGTTACCAATTAAGACTTGATCGACTTCTGTGCGTTCATTTCGATCGTTTTGACGAGCTTAGAGACTTCATCTGGTGATTTGACTGGGGCAGCAGGCGGCAGGGGAGCGGGCCAGGCTTGACTCAGTTCTGTCATTGTGGTCGCGATCGCTTTCTCGGCTTCAGGATTGTCTTTGGTCATTTGAGAAGCAATCCCTTTGTGAAGCTCATTGGCATAGACCACGAACCCACGAGAATCTTGATATTCAATCTCTTGAGTAATTTTGCCATCCGCGATCGCCGCTCCGTATTCAGAGTTTGCTGCATCCAACAACCCAGTGATCACCTGCAAAACAAAGTTAGGAGAATTGCGCTGAGTATCGGGCAGGGCCGCGATCGCCCCTTCTACTGACTGCATCGAAGTTTTGAATTCACTACTGACTTTATTTGCGTCTTTGGCTCCAGCTTTTACATAATCCTGAAGGGCAATTAATGTCGTTTTAAACTCTTTGATGTTGCGTTCGTTGAGTTGATCTTCGACATCTGCATAAATCTCTTCGACTGGGTGGCCAATATGAGGTTCGGCCTGGTCTGGTTTTTGCAGATCAAGCAGTTCTTTAGCAACCATCAGGTGCCCTTTCATCAAGCCCAACTTGATCATGTAATCGACATCTTTCGCTTCTCCGGTGAGTTGAATATCTTTGATCGTCACCAAATCTTTAACCTGATCAAATTGCGCTTGATTGATGACATTCTTCGACACCAGTTCTTCGACTTTTCCGTAGGGGCGACTGGCCTGAATTTTATTAGACAATCCCGGAACGGCCAACTTTGCTTCAAGTTTGTCTAACTCAGACAAAATCGCGCTGTTGATATTGATTTGCGTGTTGCTGTGAGACATGCCGCTCATTGAGGATGAACGACTCGTCTGGGCAGGACTCGACGGGGCCACAGCGGTCGGAGGAGCCTGAGTACTACAGGAAATCAACACTGATAAAAAGGTGGCTGAGAAGAAAAGCGCCAGAAAGCGAAGAACAGGCATAGGTCATTTCCAAATGATTTTTGGGACGCGAGAAAAGCTGGGAAGCGGATGGCTCCACATCAGGCAGACTTAATGCGAATTATTTTTGTTAGCGGGTGAGGCTTATTCTGACGGCTTGCGATCGCTCTTGTCAATTGTTTTTTGTACCTTTCTGCGAAAGTTTCCCAAAAGCTTAACGATTCAAGTTTTGGTTGCGATCACGTCAAAGAAGCCCATACAGCCCGCTTCGGCGATCGCGTCTTGATGGGGGTGAAACATAAATTTGCCTGGTTTAGCAAAGCTAAATTCTAGAATGTGCCGTTCTGCGGTTCCCATTGTGATTACGTCGGTTTCCTCGGTAGCTTCGAGCGATCGCCCAGTCCGATTGATGCGAAACAAATTGGCGTGAAGGTGAAACGTGGCCACAGGGTCAAACTCAATCATATTCAGCACATAGAGGCGAATCAGTTGATCTTGCTGAATCGGAATCGGATGATGCATGTAGTAGTGAGGCAACCCATTGAAGGCATACAGTTCGTTTTTTTGATCGTTGTTCACGTCATAGCCCGCCATAATCAGCACCATTTCATCCGCAGGTGGACGAGGCTGAGGCGGATCGATAATAAACATGCCATACAGCCCTTTACCGATGTGTCGAGTCACCGGGGCAACGTGACAGTGATAGAGATGCACTCCAAATGGCGCAGCGTCAAACTCATAAATCATCACGCCATTGTTGCGAATCGGCTTGATGCCATCCATGTCGGCCGCGTGATAGCCATGAAAATGCAGCGAGTGAGAATGCCCCGCTTTGTTGTAAAAAATCACCCGAATCCGATCGCCCTCAGTCGCTCGAAACGTCGGGCCGGGAACTCGTCCATTCAAATTCCAGGTGATGAAGGTGTGAGCGTTGTCCAGTTTGATCGGGGAGGTCTGCGCTTCGACCCGAAACTCTCGCACGGTGCGCCCATTTTCTTGAGTGACGGTGCCATAGTCAAAGTCGCGCAGTACGGTGAGCGGAGTCGTTTCGGTAGAAGAATGCGGAAGCGGCGGGATGGTGACTGTTTTGTTTGGGGTTTGGCGCTGCCACTGCTGAAGGGCGATCGCTGACCCTGCAAGTCCGACACCTCCCAACAATCCCCACTGCAATAGCTGACGGCGATTCAGTTTTTCCAATTTAGAGTTCGACATGGGCGATCGCGGACAACATTTTTGCAACCGAAAGTCAATCGATAAATTGCAGCCAGATGACCTTTAGCAGCATAAGTCTTCTATTAGCTTTTGGCAAATATTCTCATTAGTTTAGCAAAAAGCTGGAAAGTCAGCCCCACTTCACGATCTTGTCAAGCTTTTATTTCTAAACTCGTAAACTCAATGAAATGACGTTCGTTAACGTCGGCTCAGTTTCAGAAGAAGTGTAAACGCAACGTGCAGCTTTAATTCACATCTCCTCTTAAGGAGGTCAAAGAGATCTCAAGGTGAAGCCAGCCTAGCGAAGTAATCCCCAAAAAAGAGAGACATAGAGAAATTGCCTATTGCGCGTGTAATGAAATATGTACCATTGTTCTCTTAAATTAAGGGTTATGACAGTCAGCTTACTTATTATTCTCTATCAGCGAGATACTCAGTATTATGGTCGTTATCTCTCATTCTGATGGTATAAACAAGACAAACTTATTCGCAGTTTTCTCAGTGAATTCTCTTCAGAAGTATAGATTTTGTTCATAATTCCCTCCGTATTATGATTTAGAATTAGGTGCGATGAGCTACCCAAAAACCTTGGATATTTCTGTAACACTTACTTATAAATGTAGGTTAAATGTAGGTCTACTGATCTATAGCAATCCTGAATTATTTGTGAACGTCTTCAAAGGGTAGGTTCTTAGTTCTCAACCTTTGATTGACCGCTAACCATCGAATTCTGACAACTCAAACGGATAGCTATAGTCGCTTAATCTCTGTCAATTGAACTCATCTCCTATTCACCTAACGTTCTAGAGGCTAAACCCGAACGTGATCAAGTTTAATCAAGAAGCCCCTCTTGTGCTAGTTGTCGATGACGATCGACTGACTCGATTTCAACTAAGACATGCTTTAGAGCAAGAACAGTATCAAGTCGTCGAAGTCACTGATGGAATGCAATGTCTCGATCTTTATACTCGCCTAAAGCCTGACATCGTGTTGATGGATGCGCTCATGCCCGTCATGGATGGATTTACCTGTTGTGCGGCTCTACGTGCCCTTCCTGGCAATCATGCGGCCCCTGTGCTGATGATTACAGGACTCGAAGATCGCGCCTCGGTCGATCGCGCCTTTGAGGTTGGAGCCACTGATTTTATTACCAAGCCGATTCACTGGGCGGTTTTGCGGCAGCGTATGCAGCGTCTGATCGGGCAATTTCAGCTTCAACAACAGCAAGCGCTTTTGTGTCAGCACCTTGAAGAAACCAATCAGGTATTAAAGCGACTGGCCTGGATCGATGATCTCACTCAAGTAGCCAATCGTCGCTGGTTTGATGACTATCTCAGTCAAGAATGGCAGCGCATGAGGCGAGAAAAACAGCCTCTATCTTTGATATTGTGCGATATCGATTACTTCAAAGCCTACAACGACACCTATGGGCACCCGGCGGGTGATCGCTGTCTCCATCAAGTTGCTCAGGCGATTCGATCGGCGGTGAAGCGATCGGGAGATTTGACGGCCCGCTACGGTGGAGAAGAATTTGCAGTGATATTGCCCAATACCCATGCAGCAGGAGCGGCAAAAGTAGCAGCAAAAATTTGCGCTCAGGTAAAAGCGTTGCAGCTTGTCAATGTCAATTCTCAAGTTTGTGAGCATGTGACGATCAGCGTTGGCGTGACCAGTCTCATTCCCGCTCTCGAAACCAATTCGTCAATGCTAATTGCTGCGGCAGACAAAGCACTCTACCAGGCCAAAAGAAAAGGTAGAAACCGCAGCGTTGTCTTAAAAGAAATGCTGCAAGCAACGGATCATACAATGCTACATGAATCACTTAAGAAGCGCGACCCCTCACGGGTAGCTCAAAGAGATCGCTCAAACCTGATCCGTCCTTAGAAACTTTGACTGACGTGGATTCGATGGAGTTTTTTCGCTTCGATTTTGAGGGCTTTTGCCCCCAAGCTGCCCATTATGAGTGGCTTTAACGAACTTCGGTTTGACGTTCTAGGAGAGTCACATTCTTTTATCGAACGTTTGCCCGTGCCCCGGTTTGAGCGGCATAAGCGATCGCTAATCCATCGGCGGCATCGTCAGGTTTAGGAATCTCTGACAAGTTGAAAATCATCATCACAGCTTGTTGAATTTCTGACTTATCTGCTCCATATTTAGCCACGGCTGATTTGACCTGGGACTGATGGAGAAAGACGGGTTCTTCTAAGCCACTTTCTGCCAGCGCAAGCTCGATCACGCCTAGGGCACGCAGCACTTTACCCGCATTGGTATTTTCTCGCGCAAAGAACGGCATCTCCATCGCTACCACATCAGGTTTGAGCATCTGACAGAGTTCTCGCACGTCGTCATGAATCTGCTGCAATCGTTTGTAAGTGGGCGTGTTGGCAGGGGTCACAATCACCCCATAATCGAGAACCGTTTCATCTCGAATTGCCCCATACCCGATCGTGGCGATCGCGGGGTCAATCCCCAAAATAATCTTTCCTCGTAGATCCAGGATCGGTAGTGGAAGTAAGGCGGCAGACTTTTTCATAGTTCGCCCATACTACCAAATTTCTAGCGATCGGACTGACAAAGGATTTTGCGGTAGATATCCTATTTAAGTTGTGAGAATTCGGTAGTTGGTCATGAGTGGTTAGTCATGAGTGGTTAGTGGTTGGTCGTCAATGAATGGCTAATACCAAATCCAGTAGTTACTGATACAGATCCTCGCCCCCTAGATCCCCCATTTTGGGGGACTTTGAAACGGCTGTTTCAAGTATTTTCACAACTGATTTACAACTGCTATGTCAGATCGCTTCCTATTGATGGTGCTGACACAGCTTTGCAAACCAGTCTCGATCTCAATGCTCCAAGCTCACTAACCCAAGAATCAGTCGTTCGGTCACCAGAGTCAATGCCCAGGAAGTTTCATCCCTCATCCCTCATCCCTCCTCGCAAAGCGGATTACCCCCAAAGGGGGAACAGATCATCGAAGTTCTCCCTCATCCCTCATCCGACTTTGGCAAAAAACTAGCTCCATGTTCTGTGACAACAAATTCGCCATCGGGCTGATCGACAATCATCTGCACATCCACCGTTTCGCCCGTGTCGATCACGTCAATATCATCTATAGTTTGGAGAGCCGCGATCGCCCGTTTGTCGCCCTGTTTTGCCATGATAGTCAAGAAGTTTTGCACAGCTTGATGAACAGATTTAGAAACAGGTTTAGACATGGTAAATCTCCGCTTGGTAATGATTCAGGTAGCCGGATGCAATGATTAGTAAATCGATGGCTAAGAAGTAATGACTAATAACCCGCCCTTGAAGATTCTTGCAACTGATTTAGGACTGATATAGCCGCCCGCTCCGATCGAAGCTGCCTCAAAACAGAAAATATCGCTGCGCCATCGGTAACACAGTGGCAGGCTCACAAGTTAATAGTTCACCGTCAGCCCGAACTTCATAAGTTTCAGGATCAACTTCCATATGAGGGAGTGCATCGTTAAGCTTCATGTCTCGCTTGGTGAGTTTGCGAATGCCTGACACCGCTACGGCTTGCTTTTGCAGACCTAGCTTTTCAGGAACCCCTTTTTTGATCGCTGCTTGAGACAGGAATATGAGAGATGTGGCGGCGATCGCTCCCCCAAAACTGCCAAACATCGGACGCATATGAACAGGTTGCGGTGTGGGAATACTGGCGTTAGCATCTCCCATCTGTGACCAGGCAATCAAGCCGCCTTTGATCACCATTTCTGGCTTGACTCCAAACATCGCTGGTCGCCACAGGCAAAGGTCTGCTAGCTTTCCAACCTCGATCGATCCGACGTGGGCAGCAATCCCATGAGTGATCGCCGGATTGATCGTATATTTTGCAATGTAGCGTTTGGCTCGGTGATTATCGTTGCGTGACGAATCCTCGGCCAGTGCGCCCCGTTGCACTTTCATTTTGTGGCCCGTTTGCCAGGTGCGAATGATGACTTCTCCGATTCGTCCCATGGCCTGTGAGTCAGACGACAGCATACTAAACGCGCCCAAATCGTGAAGAATATCTTCGGCGGCGATCGTTTCTCTTCGGATTCGCGATTCTGCAAACGCGACATCTTCTGGAATGCTGGGATCGAGGTGGTGACAGACCATCAGCATATCCAAATGTTCGTCTAGCGTGTTTAAAGTATAAGGTCGCGTCGGATTGGTCGAAGACGGCAACACATTCGCTTCACCACAAACTTTGATGATGTCGGGGGCATGTCCTCCGCCTGCGCCTTCGGTGTGATAGGTGTGAATGACGCGATTTTTGAAGGCAGCGATCGTATCTTCGACAAATCCCGCTTCATTCAACGTGTCGGTGTGGATGGCCACCTGAACATCGTATTCGTCGGCAACGCTCAAACAGGTATCGATCGCCGCAGGTGTGGTTCCCCAATCTTCGTGCAGCTTTAAGCCCATCGCTCCCGCTTTTACTTGTTCTTCGAGGGCAGCGGGTTGGCTAGTGTTGCCTTTGCCTAAGAATCCCAGGTTCATCGGAAAAGCTTCAGCAGCCTGCAACATGCGGTAAAGATTCCACGGGCCGGGGGTGCAAGTCGTGGCGCTCGTTCCCGCTGCTGGCCCGGTTCCGCCTCCGATCATGGTTGTGATTCCAGACGCGATCGCGACCTCGATCTGTTGCGGGCAAATAAAGTGAATGTGAGTGTCTACGCCGCCTGCCGTCAGGATCAGTCCTTCTCCGGCGATCGCTTCGGTGCCGGGGCCAATTACGATCGTCACATTGTCTTGAATATAGGGGTTTCCAGCTTTTCCGATCGCGGCAATTTTTCCATCTTTGATGCCCACATCCGCTTTGACGATGCCCCACCAGTCGAGAATTAGCGCATTGGTAATCACCGCATCAACGGCACCCGCTTCGTTCGTGATCGGAGACTGCCCCATGCCATCGCGGATCACTTTTCCACCGCCAAACTTTACCTCATCGCCGTAGGTAGTGTGATCTTGTTCGACTTCGATAATCAGGTCAGTGTCGGCTAATCGGATGCGATCGCCCACCGTCGGGCCATAGGTTTCAGCATAGGCGCGGCGATTCATGCGATAACTCATGGACAACTCCTCAAGCGTGGTCTGATCCGCCCTCAATTATGCAATGAATTGGCTAGAGAAACTGTCAAAAAATGAGCTTTATTGAGTGCGAAGTAGAAAGACAAAGTAGAAAAACTCAGTCGATCGCAGATTCTTTAATTATTTTGTTGATTTGCCAACTAAAAATACTTACCCGCGATCGACTGAAGCCAACTTGAGCCTAAAGCGAAACGCACCGCCGACGATTGAAATGGGTGCATTTCGAGTGTCTCAACACCCTACGAGATCATCACTCCCTAGTTGGGACGACCCAGGAGCCTAACGAATCACGATCGAGTCCCGTGTCTTACGCAACTCTGCGCGCACTGCATCCTGTTCAGCGACGACTGAATTAAAGTTAAAGCCCATCATCTTGCCATCAAATGACGTGAAATAAGTGTCGTTGTGAACTTTGGTATCGATCGCTTGATTGATAAACTCAAAATGCACCCAGGGCGTGTTGTTGATCGTGGTCATTTCATCACTAATCCATTGCAGGTTGGGGAGTGACTTTCCGATCGCTTGACGCAGTGCAGTTTTTAACTCAGGTAGCTGCTGGGGGGCTACTTTGGCAGGTGAAAAGGTGACGGCGACTGTAACGGTGCGGCGATCGTTGCCATAGGCATATTTAGGTGGGCTTCCGGTTTTGGGAAACTTGGTGGCGATTTCTTGGGCGGTCAACTGGGTAAATCCAGGTGGCAATGCAAAGGTAACTCGTCCATCTGCTAAAGCCACATTACCAGTCGCATCTGGCTTAATCGAGGCTTGGGAAGTAGGGCTTGGCGTGCTGACAGGTGACGCAGACGGAACTGCTGGAGGCTCAGACGGCGACACAGATGGCTCAACTGCGGGTGTTGTAGGAGATGCCGTCGCAGAGGGAGCTGGAGCGGATGCCTGTGGTTTAGAAGCGGTACAGCCTCCAATCATACAAAGCATCGAAGCCGCCAAACCTACCCACACGCCGTGAAGCTGGTGAGAACGAATTTCTGTGAGCGGCGATCGAGAGACGGCTGAGGAAGCTTTGTTAAACGTGTGCCAAACCATAAAAGGGACTCCTTAGCAGGTGTAATTGTTCAAGGTCTATGGGACTGCAAATTCGATAAAACTTTTCACTTCGTGGGCTTCGAGATACCGACAAGAGACTGCCAATCCGGAAATGCGCCCTAAATTCTCCTGAGCGATCGTGAATTCGATGAAAGTGTTCGCTCTGGTGGTAGATCGGGTTGCTTCTTAAATCCTTCACCCGTAAGGGACTTTGCACTAAAGCTTTTCTCCGAAAGTCCCCCAAAACTGGCGACCGTGTACGCACAAGTCGTTGTCGCTTCGTTTCAGGCGGCTTCAGCCCCCTAAATCCCCCAAAAATGGGGGACTTTGAGCCGTCGTCATGGCTTTGAAC
>NZ_JBJPHS010000177.1:0-8814 GCF_052939495.1 Phormidesmis sp. 146-12
TTTGGCGTTGCTGATTGGAGGGATGAATCTGTGGGAAGTGTCCATCTTTTCGCCCCCTAAATCCCCCAAAATTGGGGGACTTTGAACCTTGGGTTTCCCGCCGCTTTGGGGCAATTCATCCCTTGATTCAGCAACGCCAGAGTTTTTAGTTTGAGGCTGCTGGGGTAAATTGCAGTTGGCGCGCACTGCCATCATCTTTAAAGTGTTGTTCACCTACGCCCACACATTCGACAGTGATTTCTCGATCGCTTGGTTTCCAGTTTCCCTGCCTCGCCTCAATTTGAACGGTAGTTTCTTGAACTCGATAGGTCGTCGTTGACCAGGCACCCGATCGATACTCAAAACTGTCCCCATCATCTTCGTACAGTGTGAATTCACCCATGCCGGGCCAAATGCGAATCCGGAGGTGATCGATCGGGCGTTCATCCACGTATTGCATAATAGGTTGTAGCGGAATGATTGATCCGGCTTTAACATACAGTGGCATCCGTTCTAGAGGCGCGTCAGCAAGAATGTGAGTAGACCCTTGATAGCGATCGCCGCTCCACCAGTCGTACCAAACCCCCGCGGGCAAGTAGACCGATCGCGCCTCCACACCCGGACGACACACAGGGGCGGCCATCAACACTGAACCCAACATAACTTGATCGTGAAGATGATAAGTTTTGGAATCGTGGGGATACTCATAAAGCAATGGTCGAAGGATAGCACTTCCTGTATTGGATGATTGCCAAAAGAGCGTGTAGAGATACGGCAATAACTGATAGCGCAATTCAATCGAGTCACGACAAATTTGCTCGGTACGATCGCCAAACGCCCAAGGCTCATGAGGCAATGACTTTAAGGCAGAATGTCCGCGCATCAATGGATAGAGCAATCCCATCTGCATCCATCGAGCAAACAATTCTGGAGTCGCATTCCCGGCAAATCCGCCAATATCCGCCCCCACAAATGCCACCCCTGACAGCGCCATATTACAGAGCATTGGCAGCGACATTTCCAAATGCTCCCACAGCGATTGGTTGTCCCCCATCCACACCGACGACCAGCGTTGAATTCCCGCAAATCCTGAACGAGTTAGCACGAACGATCGCTGATTTGGTCTCAGTTTTTCTAATCCCTGATACGCCGCTTGAGACATGGTTGAACCGTAGAGATTATGCGTTTCAGCATGAGTGCCGCCTTCTTGGGGTGAGCCTTGAGGGGCATCTAATGGAAAGGAAATCTTCTTGCCGCTGTCACCAAAAGGACGCTCATCCAACGTCGGCTCATTCATGTCGTTCCAGATGCCCGCCACGCCCGCATCGGTGAGAATCTTTTGGCGATCGCCCCACCAGTCACGCACTTCAGGGCGCAAAAAGTCAGGAAACACCGATTTGTCAGGCCACACATAGCCATACACTAAATGTCCATCCGTCGTTCTCACGAAGTAATCGTTCTGCAATCCTTCGTAATAAATTTTGTATTCACCGTCCGGTTCATATTTCACACCTGGATCAACGATCGTAACGGTCTTGAATCCATTTTGCTGCAACTCCCCAATCAGTTTCGCGGGGTCAGGAAAGCGAGTCGGACTCCAGGTGAAAACGCGATAACCCTGCATATAGTCAATGTCGAGATGAATGACATCACAGGGAATCTTGCGATTGCGAAACTCTTTAGTCAGCCTTCGTACCACATCTTCTGATTCATAGCTCCAGCGACATTGGTGATAGCCCAGCGCCCACTTTGGCAGTAGGGGCATCCGTCCGGTTAGCTGGGTGTAGGTGTCGAGAATCTGGGCGGGTGTCGCACCGTAAATGATGTAATAGTCAAGTTCTGAACTGTGCGCCAACATCTGCCAGACATCGGGTTTAGTGGCTCCCAGATCAAATTCGCTCCAATAGGTCACATTAAGAAAAATCCCGTAAATCAAGCCAGGACGCAGCACCATAAAAAAGGGAATTGCCTGGTACATTTCGTTGTCGATCGACGTGTAATCCAGCGCATCCACCGTCCAGTTTGTTTTGATCTGCGATCGCTTGTCTAACAGTCCCGTACGTTCGCCAAATCCATAAAAGTGATCTTCAACTTCAATTGTTTTCCAGGCGGCAACCTGCCCAACTCGCCAGCCCATCGCTATTTCAGCATCTTGTGCAAATGGCTGTTCATTGGCATCATAGTAGCTAATTCGACAAGGACGACGCTGAATTTTGACTCGAATCTGATCAGTTTTGATCTCAATCGACGCATCAGTTTGTTCAACATCAAACGGTGTTTTTTCCCACTGATCGTCTGCTTGATTGACGGCCCACGATCGCTGCGGCAAAAACTCCCCTTGAGCCGCCATTCTCACTCGAATCAAGGTTGGAGACAACACACTCAGCTTGAGATGAACGTCACCACAGTCTAGATTAATGTAGCGATCGTCAACTTCAACACTCTGAACATCTGCGATCGTGTTCCACGGTTGATTAGTCTGAGGCAGTTTTCCAAAAACTTGAGGCATGGGAAAGGTAATAAGGGATAAAAGTTAGCCTTTGAGCAGAGATTCTGTGCCGTCGATCCAGATTTCAGTCCCAGAGATATGACTGGAGGCATTAGAGGCTAGAAATAAGACTAGCTGGGCGACTTGTTCAGAGGTTCCGGGTTCTCCATCAGTAAGAGGAATCTTCCCTTCAGGAAATTCGACAGGTTCTTTGATCGATTCTAGATTGCGTTGTTCCGTGTTATTGCTAATCTCAGTTTCGATCGCTCCTGGACAGATCACATTGACGCGAATTTTGTATCTCGCCAACTCTAACGCAACCATTTTAGTAAATGCAACTTGTCCTGCTTTAGAACAAGAATAAGCAGTCGCGCCAGTGTTGCTAAAAATTCGCGTTCCATTCACCGAAGCAGTCACAATGATAGAACCGCCCTGTTGTTTTAAGTAAGGTACGGCGTATTTAACCGTAAGAAACGTTCCTTTGAGATTAATGTTTAAGGTTTTGTCCCAATCTTCGGGTGAAAGCTCCTCGATCGCAGCCCACACGCCATTAATTCCAGCATTCGCAAACACGATGTCAATTTTGCCAAACTCCTGTGCTATTTTATCGATCGCCTGCTTGACCTGATCTGGTTGAGAAACATCTGCGATCGTGGTTATTGCCTTGCCGCCTAGCTTTTGGATTTCGTCGATCGTTTGTTGACTGTCTTCAGGAGTGCAATCGATTGCGCCAACAACGGCACCTTCCTGAGACAACAAAAGGGCTGCGGCTTTCCCAATTCCTGACCCGGCCCCTGTGATGACGGCGACTTTTCCGGTTAGTTGCATGATGTGCTCCTTTTGGAGGGATGAGGGATGAGGGATGAGGGATGAGGGAGAACTTTATTCCGCTTTGCGAGGAGGAGTGCAATTGCTAGATTCGATCGTTTTCTTTGGATACGTGGCCTGCATACGCAATCGCGGTTCCTCCATAATGCTAAATCGCTGCTGCTCCATCCTCAATCGAATCAGTAGGCAATCCGTTAGCGACGACTTTCGCGCCTTCTTTAGTAAACTTGCGATCACTTCTTTGATTCCGGCTCCTGTGCCTGTTACGAATCGCTACTTTGTCTTGCAATCTACCTGCCATAAGTTTTACCCCTGCTGACTCCTCCCCAAACTGTTGTGTAGAGCCGCAAGCAATACCTCTGTCTATAGAAAGGTTATCTTCCTCTGTCTTAAGCGAGTAGGAACCAAGCGATCGCTTTGCTAGTGTGCAATAGACGAATGGAGAATTGTGATGACATATACAACTTCTGATACTGAGAATCAATTGGTGACTGGATTTCAAAGCCTCAATGTAGATCAACAGCTTGCCTTGTTCTACTTCATTTACAAAGAAATGGGACACTCGATCACGCCTGCTGCACCCGGAGCCAGCACCGCCTCACCCGAAATTGGAGAAGCCTATTTTAACCGCGTCAAAGAACTTTCCCACGACCAGCAACTAGAACTACAACGCGATCTGATCAACCACAAAGACACAGAATTTTCTCGCGAATACGGCGCACTTAGCGATACAACCAAACTTCTCTTTTGGTATCTACTTGCTCAAGGCATGGACAACCAAACGATCGTTCCCATGCCCCCAAGCTATGAGCTTTCTTCTGAAGCCAACCAAGTGTTTGAGCAAGTCAAGGCCCTAGAATTTGAGCAGCAGATCACACTCTTCCGGGATATTGTGTCTCCGATGGGGGTCGATCCGACTGTTATCCAACCAGGTAACAAATCTGGGTCGTAGATTAAAGCACTCGGCAGAGTGAAGGGGATGTTTATAAGGTGCTGAAAGCCAACGGCGTTGTGATCCTATTACTGTTCAGTAACTACCCTTAGACCTGATCCCTTATCTGTCTACAAACAATAAGAAAAGTAGAGATCGATCGACCTCCGGCTAAGGAGAAAACAGACTGTCGATCGACCTCTACCAGCACAACTTCAAGCTTTTGTCGTAGGTAACGTTTGTGGAGTTTCTAAGCCTTTGTCTCCACTAACCCAAACCTTCTAGTATCCACGTAGTAGCACCCTTTAGTTCGTTTGGTTAGCTCTGTTAGAGTAGGTAGCTCTTTCAGCGCACCTGTACCAAAACAGTGTTTTTACGATCGCATTCACCAGATCGTTCCCCTGCTTAAATCCGACTCATCGAACTTCTCATAACTGAACAAGTGATTGATCAATTGATTGAGTGAACGGTTGTTGATCGATTCAAATATGCAGGAATTTGGCAGACTGTTGAAGTTGATCTAATACCCGTCAAAGCTACTTCTAGACCTTTTTGATCTTGACGGTCTTCAGATACTCGCTGGGATTGGCAGCGTCGAAGGTAATACCATCAAAGAATTTCTCTGGGCCGCGAGTCGTTTCTTTAGGAATGTCAGCTTCAGCAATACTGATTTCTTTAGCAGCTTCTTTCCACAAGTCTTCCCGATTGGTTTTGTCTACTAGCGCTTTGATGTCAGTGTCACCCGGCAGCATTCCCCAACGCACGTTTTCGGTCAAAAACCAGGTGTCGTGGCTCTTAAAGGGGTAAGAAACAGTGCTGATAGCATCCTTCCAGTAGAGCGGCCCCATTTTGATGTCTTTGATCTCAGCTTGTCCGTCGCCCATCTTGTAGTTGCCTGCCAAGGGAGGAGACAGAATCTCAAGAGGCAGGTTAAAGTTTTGCCGCTTCGCCAAAATTTCTGCTAGTTCTTTACGGTTTTCTGGTTGGTCGCACCACTGTTGTGCTTCGATCACGCCTTTGATCAGGGCTTTCGTCGCTTTGGGATGTTTATCGACCCAATCCGATCGCATTGCAAAATATTCTTCTGGGTGACTCGGCCAAATTTGAGCCGTCAAAGCCGCCATAAAGCCAATGTTCTCTGCCAAAATCCGATAGGGCCAGGGGTCACCTGTGCTAAAACCGTCCATTGTGCCTGTTTTCATGTTGGCAACTGTTTGGGCGGGCGGGACAGTGATCAGCTTTACATCGGTATCGGGATTGATGCCACCTGCGGCTAACCAATAGCGAATCCACAATTCCTGATTGGCACTGGGGAAGGTGTAAGCGGCTGTAAATGGCGTGCCCTTTGCTTTTAGTTCGTCAAAGTAGCCTTTTGCTTGGGACAGATCGAGGTGAATGTTTTTGCCTAAGTGCTTGTTCGCGATCGCAATCCCATTGCCCTGTGTCGAGGTTTGCAGCAGCACATACATGGGAATTTTCTGGTTTTGCGTGGTGATTTTGCCTTCGCTAATCAGGTAGGGCATGGGCATTTGAAACTGTGTGCCCTCAATGCCACCGCCGCCTGCGCCAATCACCAGGTTATCGCGCAAAGACCCCCAGGAAGACTGTTTGAGCACCTGGACTCCGCTCATACCGTGTTTGGCAAAGAAGCCTTTTTCTTGGGCGACGAGCAAGGGAGCCGATTCAAAAATGGGGATGTAGCCGATCCGCACGCTGGTTGTTTCGGGGGCTTGACCTGTCCCAGCATTTACCGCAGGAACGGCCGCCGGAGAGGTCGCATTTTCGGTGGTTGGCGGATTTCCAGCACAGCCTTTGAGAACGATCGATCCCATTGCGGTAGCGCCCGCTGTATAGAGAAATCGACGACGAGAAACGTTGGACATATAGTTTTCTCCAAAAAGGTAGGGATATTTATTAAGTAGAACTATCGAAAAGATAGTCTTACTTTTGAAAGAAGCACTTCTTTTGTTAGATGTTAGTTTAAGCACTTTAAATCACTTATAGATCAATGTGAATTCAAAAGTTCAGATGAAATATTAAATTAAATAGATAAGTAAAAGTTGTTGATCTTGAAGAGCAAAATTTATCAAGTTGTCTCTATATATCAATTGTAAAACTTTCTATGTTATCTAGATTTACATATCTCAAAGGTGTTGCTGTGCATAGGCTGTAGAGAATTAATTAAACATCTAAGTGTCTATCTTTCCAGTACTATTAAGTCTCTATTGAAAGCTATCTATTACGGTTTAATACTGAATTCAATGTATAGATCTCTAATAAAAGTAGGACTTTTAATACGGAAAAGCTGTTAGTAAATGGGTTAGTTCTATGAACTCTGTAAACAAGAAGAAATGTCGTTTTTAATTATGAAGAAAAGTTAAGAAACCTCTAGATAAGCAGTTAAGTAATTATTCTTATCAAGTGCGATTTAACCTATCGTCAATAGACTTCCTGCACGAATCATAGATGCCCTCCGACTAAAGTCGGGGCTACAAGAGCAAAGTGTGCCTTCGCACACTAAAGAGGCGATTTTAACCGTTAGTCCACGGAGGTGGACTTTGTTCTGATAGCAGCGTTGCCGAAGGCTCTTGCGAAGCTAACATCAATCGCCAGGTATTCATGCAGGAAGTCTAATATAGAAAGAACAGTCTGGAATTGCAGATTAACGTGAACTCGATGAAGTTTTTTTGTTTCGTTATTTAGCGCTTCTGCTAACCACCCGATTCTCAAGTGCCCTGGTTAGAGACTGACGTTGAATTAGCGACGATCGCCCCAGAATTGCAGCTTAGGATTACGATCGAGACTCCTTTGTTTATCCAAACGTCCTATGTCTGCTGTTGTTTCATCTACCCAGACGAATCCCTTAAAGCGGCTACTTCGCTATAGTCGTCCTCATCGCACTCAAATTTGGCAAGCCAGCGTCTGCTCAGTTCTTAACAAAATTTTTGACCTGGCACCGCCCTATCTGATTGGCATGGCTGTCGATGTTGTCGTCAAACGAGAATCTTCCTGGATCGCCTACGTTGGCATCACCAGCATTATTGGACAACTTACCGTCTTGTCACTGCTGACCTTCTTGATCTGGAGTTTAGAATCGCTGTTTGAATATGCCTACGATCGCCTCTGGCGCAACCTGGCCCAGACCGTACAGCATGAATTGCGATTGGATGCCTACAGTCACCTGCAAGCATTAGAACTGGGCTTTTTTGAAGAACAAAGTACCGGAACACTGCTGTCTATTCTCAACGATGACATTAACCAACTAGAACGCTTTCTCGACAGTGGTGCGAATGAGATTTTGCAGTTTGTCACGACGATCGTCTTTGTCGGCAGCACTTTTTTGGCGCTCGCACCGGGTGTTTCCTGGTATGCAATGCTGCCCATTCCCTTTATTTTGTGGGGTTCCTTTGCCTTTCAAAAACAGCTTGCGCCTCGATATGCTGACATTCGCCAAAAAGCCAGTCTGGTCAACGGTCGATTAGCTAAGTAGTTAAACAAAATTAATTACATAGTTCTCGCCAAACTCTTTGAGTACTCTCTCTACATACTGAACTAAGCTTTGCCAATTCCGATAAGCACTGAACTCAATCCATTCGTACTTGATAAACCGCCATAGGATCTCAATCAGATTCAATTGCGGGGAGTAGGTTGGTAAGTTAAAAATCTCAATGTTGCGCTGCTTCCACTCCGCTAGCTTGTCCGCGATCGCAACAAAACAAGATTCATAATTGGGAGAAGTTTCGTGCTTTTGTCAAAGCGCATGGGGATAAAACCCAGAGTGAAATGGCAGACCTGTGGGACAGCGAGATTAGCCAGTCCACCATTTCGAGGGCATTACAAAAGATCGGGTATACCCGTAAAAAAACCTACGGGTACAGCCAACGCGACGAAGCTAAACGGGCGGACTTCCTAGCCCAAGTGACAGACCCCAAAGCGCCGCACTTGGTTTAACGTGAATTCGATGAGAGTTTTTTCGCTTCGTTGTTCACGGCTTCTGCCCCCCAACCCCCCAATTTTGGGGGACTTTCAGAGAGGAATTCTGGTTCAAAGTCCCTCACTCGTGGGGGATTTAGGGGGCGTTCCTGGATCTAAAAGCGAAGCGAAGCGTTCATCGAACTGACGTTGGTTTACGTGGACGAGTCTGGGATGGACGAACGGGACAACGCTGGCTACGGCTATGCCCCGGCAGGAGAACGCTTCTATGACCTCAAATCGGGTCGCAGGCAAGGACGCATCAATCTGATCGCACTCTATCGGGCGGGTGAGATCATGGCACCCTTTACGGTCGAGGGGGTCTGTAACCGCAGCGTGTTTGAACGCTGGCTAGAGACGTGCTTGGTGCTCCAATTGCACCCTGGGAGTGGGTGATCGTGGATAATGCCACGTTTCATCATGGCGGTCGGATTGCTCAGTTGATTGAAACCGCAGGCTGTCAATTAGTCTATTTGCCACCCTACTCACCTGACCTCAATCGAATTGAGAAGTGTTGGGCATGGTTGAAAAACCGGATTCGCAAACAGTTACCCACCGCCTCTAGTAGACTGTCAGCTTTGATTTGAGGGGTAATTTGGTTGATAATTTGAGCAGG
>NZ_JBJPHS010000178.1:0-8724 GCF_052939495.1 Phormidesmis sp. 146-12
TGAAACGAAGCGTCAGAAACTCTCAACTCAGCGAAGCGGTTGAGAGTAGTTCATTGTTAAACTTGACTCAGAAACACTAGGAGGGCGATCGCTGTGGCTTCTATTACCCTTGACCTTTCAGAAACTCAATTCCAAAAGCTGCAAGATTTAGCAACTGTTCATGGGATTGCGCTCGAAGTTCTACTGAAGGCAAGCCTGGAGGATTGGCTCAACTCTCAAAAGCCTGAGTTTGTTGATGCAGCCAATTATGTGCTAACAAAAAATGCTGAGTTGTATCAGCGGTTAGCATAATGCGTTTCCTGACGTTAATCGAGGTGCTGGAACTACATCGCAGAGTCATTGAGCAATCCAGTGGAGCATTTGGTATTCGAGATGTAGGGTTGTTGGAGTCAGCGATCGCCCAGCCCCGAATGACGTTTGATGGAGAGGAGTTGTACCCAGGTTTGCTGGAAAAAGCAGCAGCATTGGGGTTTTCAATTATCATGAACCATCCATTCGTGGATGGAAACAAACGTACAGGTCATGCTGCGATGGAGACTTTTCTTGTCCTGAATAGATTGGAAATTAACGCCTCTGTAGATGAGCAGGAACACGTTGTGTTGGCGATAGCATCAGGTGAGCTAGGGCGCGAGGCATGGGTAGAATGGCTACAGCAGCGTACAACGCCAGCTAACAATTCAAATGCAGCGGACGGTTAAGAGCCACTGGTGCTAAGTTCGAGGTGATCTGCCGCCGCTGATTTGAGTCGTTATACGGCTACATTCCAGTTTCTATAAGCACTTATGAAGCTACTGAATCGTATACTAAACGATATCAAGTGAAGCGAAAATATTGATCTGTATCTTACAGTTCCGACTGCGATCTTAGTTGGCATTCTTAATCTAGTTGGTGTTCTTTCACCGACTTTAGTTGCTCCACTAACGCTTGTTATCTTGGGTTTGATAACAATTACCATCTTGGGCAGTCGCTACCGCGTTGAGCAGTTAGCTGATAAGTTAACCCCCTCTGCTGAAAGTATTTTCAACGAGAAATCACCTCCAACTTTAGAACAAGATATAGAAAATGCTCCTGATATATGGCTTATTGGTGTACTTGGTGCAAAACACGCTAGAGATTTTTATTCAGTTATTGAGCAAAAACTTAAAAAAGGTCACTCAATCAAAATACTTACTGTTCATCCAGATCCAAGGGTCGTTGAGTTTGAAGAAATGCGTGTTTATGGTTTAGCAAATGTAAAAACGACATGTTCTGATATTGAAACCGGGCTAAAATCCTTTTGTCATTTGAAGAAAATCTCACCTAATAATTCGCACAATTCACTATCCGCTTGGATATGGTGTCGTTGGGATCAACCCTGATTCTGCCTCTGGTATTTTGTATATCAGAAACTATGCATTTAAAGTGCCAGGTGGAGCAAAGCCAAAATTCACATTACGGACAAAAGATGGATTCTGGTATGATTTTTATAGACAGGAGATACAAAACTTGTGGGACGCAGGCAACGAATGGAGATGCGAGGATAATCTATGAACTACCGAAATCACATTACGATTGAGCCTGATAAACGTGGTGGTAAGCCTTGCGTCCGTGGTTTGCGTATTACGGTTTATGAAGTGCTTGAGTACTTGGCTTCCGAGATGACCGAAGCAGAAATCCTTGATGATTTTCCTGATCTGACGCGAGAAGATTTAAAAGCATGCATTGCTTATGCCGCTGATCGTGAACGGCGGTTTATGACCGCTCCATTATCTGCATGAAATTACTTTTTGATGAAAACTTGTCGCCCAAGTTGCCGAACCGTTTAAGTGATCTTTTCCCAAACTCGCTTCACGTTCGAGATGTGGGCATGAAAGCAACGATCGATCCAATAGTTTGGGATTATGCAAAAGACAATAATTTGATGATTGTCTCGAAAGACGCTGACATGCACGACTTGAGCTTAGTATTTGGAAATCCACCGAAAGTTATTTGGCTGCGACTTGGAAACTGTTCGACATCGCAAGTTGAAAGCTTGCTGCGTCGAAATTTTGACGCGATTAAACTGTTTTATGAAGATGAGAATTTATCTCTGCTTGCTTTATCCTAGTGCACCGATGGCTTTGGATATATTTCCAGGGGTTTATAAGCATATTTCCAGGGGCTTTACAAACGGAGAAAACATAGTGGCGATCCCGCATAACAACCCCAATGCACCCGACCGTTGATAGGTTGTCTGTTAGTGTTCAAGGTTTTCTGCGGCGGGTGATTGGGAACGTTATGCCGCCTCAGCTATTGTTGCGGACGCGACCGGGGGTTAATTGTGGGAAGCCAAGTTTGAGATGGGATTGTCTGTGCAGGATCGCGGATTGAAATAGTCTGAGCAATATTTGTAATGAGGAGTAACTCAAATGCGTACTTTGGCTAGAAAAGCTTTAGTTCCAGCCTTAGCAGGTCTTGCCATAATTTTCACAGTTGTTGGTTCAGCCATTGCACAAACGTCAAGATTAAACCCCTTGTCACTGTATTGGAACTCTCAGAGGGGAGACAACTTCGTAACTGCTACTCAGCAAGGTCGAAGGGATGCCGTTGGTTCTGGTTACAGTAGCGTTGGTGTCGAAGCGTGCATCCTTACTAGCCAAGAGGAAGGATCAGTTCCCTTTAATCTTTATTGGAGTGAGCAAAGAGGTGACAACTTTACTACCTCAACTAGATAGGAATGGCACTTACTTAAGGTCAATCAATGAGCTAGACTAGCTTTGAGAATTGAGCGAGGCTGCTTTATGAGGAAGGCTTTCAGTCTGCGTTTTCTAACTCTAGGTTCATGACGATTGGGACGGTCTGGAATCAGGGATTGTGAAACGACATGCAACAGGATGGGATAAAGATAAAGGTCGTGACGCGGTTGGGGAGGGGCATCAGCCGAGGATGGGATAAAGTTTCTCAGATGTTGTCTTGCGCCCTGTCACGCCAGTTGTCAAGTGGAGACTGGTCGCCCTGCACTGGCTAACCAACTGATCACCCGACTCACCGCCTTGCGACAACGCTTGTCGCTGTCGAACACCGGGGATAGAAATGCCCACAGCGTCACGAACGGATTAAACAGACGATCCCGATAGCTCACGTTCTCTTCGACCAAGACCCTGGCTATCACAGATTCAGGCAGGATCTGTTGAAACGGTAAACCGACCCTGTTGGCGAATGTTTGCTTGAGAATTTCAGCAGAGTTTGGCATAGTGGAGCTAGTTATTTTAGTCACTCCCAGCCTGTGACCTCAAAAAGACCAGGGTTGGAGCTTTTTCTTGCTCTATTTTCTCAAACCCCGACCCTTAAGTAAGTGTCATTCAACCTTAAACACTTGACTATTTTCTTCACTTAGTTGAGAATGAGTTGCATTAAACTGAATTCGTCCTGCAACTCCCTAAACCTATCATGGCAATTACCATCTCTCGCGCAGACTATGATGATTTGTGGAAAGTTTGCAACCCTGCTCCTTTAGTTTCCAGTCATTCAGGCTATTGTGAACGGGTTGAGATTGTGCCTGAGCAATTTGGGGAGGGATACGTCCGATCAATTCAGTTCCGGGGAATCAATCTAATGCTCTTCAATTATCAACTGCATCACGATTTGCATCTCAAAGATGAAGTGTCTGAGACAGCCTGGGAAATTGGATTTAATCTATCAGGGAATCGTAATAATAAGTGTACTGGGGAGAGCTTTCTGGAATGGGGAGCCTATGAAGGCAAGGGAACATGGATTACTTATGCCAACGATCCAGTCTTGAAAGTTGATGTTGAGTTAGAAACTCCGAATGAGGTAAGCCGACTGATTATCGACACTTTAGAAGAGCTACCCATCGAGATTCGGGAATGTATTGAAGACTGCGACGGAAAACGGTTTGATGAGTTTAATGTGATTACACCCGCAATGCGATCGACGTTAGAGAAGATCCTACACTGTTCATTTCAAGGAAGAACTAAACAAATTTATCTAGAGAGTCAATGTTTGGAGTTGGTTGCTCTGAAGTTAGAGCAGCTTAAAAACCCAGATCAATATACTCGCAAGTCTTTCCTTTCGTTAAACCTAGATGATATCGATCGCATTCACTTAGCTAAAAAAATCATGACGGAGAATGCTGATCATCCTCCGTCGCTGATGGAACTCGCGCGGCAGGTTGGGTTGAATGATTTTAAGTTGAAGGGCGGATTCCGGCAGGTGTTTGGAACGACGGTGTTTGGCTATTTACATCAACATCGGATGGAAACAGCACGTCAATTGCTTACTGAGCGACGCATGAATGTGAAAGAAGTGGCTCAGTCAGTGGGATACGCCAGCCAAAGCCGTTTTGCCGAAGCATTTCGGAAACAGTTTGGCATGAATCCTCAGTCCTACCTACTAAGCAAAAAATCCGTTTGAGGAGCAAAACAATCCGTTTGTGCGCGATCGCGATCGTCTATTCCCTTCTGTTTCCCGATATCTTCTTGAAAGTAATTCTTAGTTAGAGCTTTCGTTGGTGTGTGGAAGATGAGCAGAATCAATTCGCAGTGCATGAGTAAAGTCCGATTTTATGGATCAATGTTCGTGCTGTCAGGCAGTTTAGTGAGCGGGTCTGCTTTATCAGGATTGGCGGAAACTAAGTCTACTCATCACAATCGCCACGCTACTACAGTTAATGAATGGATTGCTCAAATCGAAGCGGCTACTGTGCAAGTAACAGGAGTGAGCCTGAATCGGTGCGATTCAGGGCTGGAGATCGTTTTACAAACGGCAGAGGGCAAACCGCTACAAATTGATGCGAGCAAATTTCGATCGGAAGGCAATAACCGAATTGCGGATATTCCAAATGCTGTACTGGTATTACCGGGATCTCAAGCCTTTGTTGCTGATAATCCGACTGCTGACATTGCCAGTGTGCGCGTTGTCCAACAGGAAACCAACATCGTTCGAGTGAGCGTAGCAGGAATTAATAGCCTGCCTACCTCTGAAGTCAGTCTGAAAGCAGGAAGATTGAGCTACAGTTTGAATTCGGAGCCGGATGAACCCGATGAAGAGATTGTTGTAACGGAACAGCAGCAACGTGGCTATCGCGTACCTAATGCAAGTACAGCGACCAGAACTGATACTCCATTGCGAGATATTCCCGGTTCGATTCAAGTAATTCCCCGTCAAATCTTAGACGACCAAAAGACAACGCGAATACAAGAGGCATTGGAGAATGTTAGCGGTGTCCGTAAAGAAGGTAACTACGGAGGTACAGATGCGGGTGGATTTAACATTCGTGGCTTTGCTCAGGATGGAAATTTCCGCAATGGATTGGCTGACAATGACTTTTACTCTACGGTCGATACAGCAAATATCGATCGAATAGAAGTTCTCAAAGGGCCTGCTTCTGTTCTATTTGGTCAGGCTGAACCGGGAGGAATTGTCAATGTGATCACAAAACAACCGCTCAGAACTCCCTACTATTCAGCAGAATTCAATGTCGGCAGCTATGCTTTTTATCGCCCCAGTTTTGATATTTCTGAACCGCTTACCCCTAATAGTTCAGTGTTATATCGGTTAAATGCCGCTTATCAAAATTCTGAGAGTTTTCGAGATTTTAACTTTACAGAACGTGTTTTTGTTGCGCCCGTCATTACCTGGAATATTAGCGATCGCACAACCTTAACTTTCGACCTTGAATACCAGAACAGTAATTACCTCTTCGATCGTGGACTTCTTTCTCTGGGCGATCGACCTGCTCCTATTCCCATTAGTCGATTGATCGGTCTGCCACAAAGCGTTTATGACGATAGCACGTTTCGGGTTGGCTACAGACTGGAGCATCAATTTAGCAAAGACTGGCAACTTCGCAATGCGTTTTCTTTTGTGTCCGGTCGATCAGAAGGGACTTATGCCATTGGAGGCTATGGGCTAGTTGATGATCAATTTGCCCCAATTTATATTGGTCGGGACAATCTCTCACGAAAAATCTACACCCTGCAAACAGAATTAGTAGGACGGTTCAAGACGGGATCGATTGTTCATCAACCCTTACTGGGGGTAGAGCTAAGAAGAAATGACTGGACTTATAGCTCGTTCGATGTGGCAGACCCCATCCTGCTAGACATTTTTAATCCCAATTATGATGTTGAATTCCCTGCTATCCCTGATGAAAAAACGTTCTCTTACACAACCCGAAGAGATACCCTGGGGATCTATCTTCAGGATCAAATTACCTTAGCAGAAAACCTCAAACTTTTAGTGGGAGGTCGCTTTGATGCTTTCCGCCGCAAAGATGACTTCGGAACCCCTGAAGAAGAATCTCTCACTGCTTTTAGTCCCCGTGCTGGTATTGTTTACCAACCCATTAAACCCATTTCTCTCTATGCCAGCTATGCTCGATCGTTTCAACCCGATCGATTTCTCGGTCGATCTGCAACAAGCGAACCCTTCAAACCAACAGAAGGAACACAGTATGAAATCGGTATCAAAGCAGATATCAGTAACCGACTTTCGGCAACTCTAGCAGCCTTTCAAATTACTAAAACCAACGTTTTGACCCCCGACCCCAACGATCCCGATTCTTCGATACAGGTGGGAGAACAGAAAAGCAAGGGCATTGAGCTAGATATTAGCGGTGAAATTTCACCAGGTTGGAATATCATTGCATCTTACGCCTATACCGATGCGATCACCTCGGAAGATAACAACATTCCTGTGGGGAATCGGCTGATTAATGTTCCCAGACATGCAGCGAGCTTGTGGACTAGCTATGAACTTCAAAGCGGTAACTTAAAGGGTTTGGGCTTTGGCTTGGGACTTTACTATGTGGGAGATAGAAACGCTGACTTGGAAAATACAAGCATTCTACCCAGCTACTTTAGAACAGATTCAGCAATTTACTACAAGCGGGATAACTGGAGAATAGCACTGAATTTCCGAAATCTTTTTAATAAAACTTACTATGAGACTTCTCAAGGTAGAGATATCATCTATCCTGGTGCCCCTTTCACTGTAATCGGCTCGTTCTCGATTCAGTTCTGAGCCTGATTGTTATTGAGTTCACAATGTTCCTGGAAACTTGCCGCAGCACGATCGCTTTCTTTTCTAAATACATTAGCTGGGCTTTGCTAATAGCTATCTTGATTACCGCTTGTCAAGGTGGTAGCCCTCAAAATTCTAGGTTAGAAAGTCACCGATCGCCATCTGCTGATTGTCGAAGCGTGGAACATGCAGGAGGAAAAACTCAGATTTGCGGTACACCTCAAAAGATCGCGGTTCTTGAACCTAAGCTGTTGAGTCTGATGTTAGCACTTGGTGTGCAGCCTGCGGCTTATGCCGATGCTTATTTGGTGCGATCGCGCCAATTCGACAATCCTAGTGAACAAATCCCTTACCTGGGTAAATTTGTCACCAGTCAGCCAATAAATTTAGGCGATCGTTCTTCTCCTTCTCTAGAAATTCTAACTTTACTTAAACCTGATTTGATCCTAGGTTTGAAGGGTCAAGCACACCAGGTATTTTCTTCGCTTGCTCCAACTATCTTGATTGATCATAAACAGGATTGGCGCGATAACCTTAAAACGGTTGCTCAAGCTTTGAACTATCGAGAGAATGTATCATCAGTCGTTACCTCACAACAGCAACAACTGGAGAAAGTTCGCACCCAACTCGCGACACTAGTGAAAACTCATCCAAGAGTTCTCAATATTGCTTGTAGCCGAACAATGGACTATATCGAGGTGATGAACAGCGGAGAGGCTGACCAGCTTATGAGGAACCTGGGATTTCAACCTGTACCACTTACAGATGTAGCCAAACAACTGGGAGACAGACCACAGATTAACCTGGAAACCCTTGCTCAAATTGATACAGATATGATGATTGTGAGTACCTGGCTCGATAGTTGGGATGGTCGATCGACTTACCAAGCTCCGATCACAGAACTCAAACAAAAATGGGCTGAAACTCCTCTATTACGGAACTCACAAGCCTGGAAAGAAAAACGAGTTTACTTTGTCGATTACACATTATGGGGTAGTGTAATTGGTGAACCGATGTCTAGTTTCCTAATGCTAGAAGAGCTTCCCCAGCTATTACTTTCACACCCTCTAAATCCATGACCAAGCATACTCTCTTTGTTTGTAAATCCTGTCATCGCTCTTCTGAGGAACCCGCAGAAAATCAGCCTCTCGATGGCGGCGTTTTGCTTGATACGCTCAACACTCTATCGGTTCAACAATTTGCCGCAGAGGAGCTAGAAATCAAACCTGTTGGATGTTTGTGGGCGTGCAGTCGGGGCTGTGTTGTTGCTTTGGCAAATCCAGAAAAACGAAGCTATCTGCTAGTTGATTTGCCGCCCGATGAAGAACACGCCTCTGCTTTACTCCAGCTTACACGGATGTACATGAACCATCGCAAAGGTGCTTTGATCTGGGACAAGCTTCCCAAACAGATAGAATCTGCGCTGTTTGCTTGTATTCCTTCAGCCTTGTCCTTCTCAGCAGATGGTGATTCAGACGAAGAGGAGCCATAACTTGACTAAATCAACTCATACATTTTCGGAACAAGAGTATCGTCAGCTTTGGCAGCACGATCGTCAATTTTTAGGACAGGGTTTTGAAGATGTTGTTTGCCGATGTCCGACAGAATTAGGGAATGGATACGATCGTTGGATTGCGCTTCCTGATATTGATTTATTACTTATACAGCAATAGTCCGGACAAAATTAGACAGCGATAACGCCGTAAGACCTTAGATTCTGGT
>NZ_JBJPHS010000179.1:0-8644 GCF_052939495.1 Phormidesmis sp. 146-12
TGGCTATGCTCCGAAACCTGACCTAAATGGGATGTTACTATTATTCGTGCACAACTGGTACTTTATTTAATTGCAGATCCCTTACTGAAGTCTGCGGCTTCGGCAACAAGACCTGAAACGGTGGCTGCGATCGCAAATAAAGCAACAAGGCGAGTCTTGATTCTCAAGTCTTCGTAGGCTACAACGTCGTTAGACGTGACTACGCACCGCGCCAGTTTAACGGCATGGTCTTTACGTTGCCTACTTATTGTGAGATGGCGTAACCCTAGAATCTGTCTTGCTTTTCGTCTGTTGTTCGACCCTTTCACCTTGCGAGAAACACGACGCTGAGAGCGCTTAAGAACCTGTTCACTCTTACGGAGAAACTTAGGATTCTCAATCATCACACCGTCTGAATCGGTGTAGTACTCTTTCAAGCCCACATCTAACCCAACGGTGTTTCCTGATGGCTCTGGCGACTCTGTTCGATTTACATCTACGCAGAACTGAACGTATGCCGGAATCGATCGCGCAATGCCGTCCCAAGTTAGCACAGTGACATCATCTCGAATTGTCCCTGTTTCAAGTGAGATTAAGGCATTTAAGATTTTGAAGGTGCTGCCAGGAAAGAAAGCGGTGCGGTTGCGTGAGGGGTTGTGTTCATAGAAGCGATCGTGATTTTTATCGTAGATGACGATCGCGCCGTCGATGCCCAACTCTTGGAAAGCTTTGCTGAGATTGGGAGCCTGTGCAATCTGAATCGGCTCAGAAGGGTTGAGTAGCCCATGCGGAGTTGTGCTTTGCGCGAATTGTGTGCAGATCGCTAAACTGCAAAGCAATAGCAGCGCAAGGCTAGAAACAGTGATGAACCTCGATTTAAACCGTTTGCCTAAAGCAGCTTTGATTCTACGCATTGTCTTCCCCTTCCTAAAATCGCAGGCTGAGGGATGCAACTGAGGTGAGAGCGATTCCGGCAAGCCTCGATTGACACGAAACGCATCAAGCAAGCTGTTCGTCCCAAAAGGAGGCTTCTACTTTGTGTCCATCGGGGTCGCGCACAAAACAGCCATAGTAAGCTGCACTATATTCTGAGCGAGAACCTGGCGCGCCGTCGTCTGTGCCTCCTGCGGCGAGTGCGGCTTCATAGAAGGCGTGGACAGCTTCTTTCGTCGGAGCAATAAAGCCAATATGTGTGCCATTGCCAACGGTCGCAGGTTGTTCATCAAACGGAGTTCCGACCCAGAATTCAGGATATTGTTTGCCGTAAGCAATGGCACCGGGATGTTCCATCAACCGCCTGCAGCCAAGCGTGAGTAAAACGCGATCGTAGAATGCAATCGCTCGTTCAAAATGATTAGTACCGATTGAAACATGCGAGAGAATGCTAGGGTTATTGTCCATCTCTAAATTCTCCATGCGTTCGTTTGAAACTTACACTACATTGTAGTCAATCAAACTTCTCATCCTCAACATGACTGAACACAGCGCATGGCGAATTTCATTAGCTCACAAAATCGCTTCTGCTTTTACAGCGAATCCCAACATTGAAGCGTGTTTTGTGTTTGGCTCGGCAGCATTAGGGATTTCAGACCAGTACTCTGATCTTGAATTAGCCTTCATCTGGTCACACTTGCCGTCCGTCGAAGAATTACAAGCCACAGCGCAAAGGGTTGGGGTTAGAAGTTGGGAAATTGAGCCGTATGGAGAAGCAAAACAAGGATGGTTGGAGCAGTTCTATTTATACGACATGAAAGTCGAAGCGGGTCATTGGGTGCGAAGTACAATAGATAGCACTGTAACTGATGTGGTTGAGCGTTACGATGTGTCGCAATACGGACTGGTGTTTGAGAAGCAAGCGGACACTCTTCGCGTGAGCCGAAGGCAACGCATCTCATCTTCAACATGCTGTGATTCTTCATGGCGAAGACCTGATCAAACATTGGCAAAATCGGCTTTCTCCCTATCCTGAAGCACTTGCGGTTGCAATGGTTCAGAAGCATCTGAAATTCCGCCCATTCGATGGTCAAAACATCTTGACCGAACGCCTTGAGACTCCGATGCTGTACGAAAATAGGTGCATGATTGTGCGGTGGCTGCTCAACCTGTTGTTTGGGCTGAATCGCATCTATCATCCTGGCTTCAAGTGGACGCGCTACTGGGTGAATGAAATGAACATCAAACCGTCTAGATTCTTCGATCGGCTAGCGTATATTTTTCAATCGGATGCGACGATCGGACTCCTTGAACTGCGCCAACTCGTCGAGGAAACGTTCGAGCTAGTAGAAAGGACATTGCCACAGGTTGATCTCAAGCAGCAACGCGAGAGATTCAATCGAACTAATCCCAAATGGACGTTACCCATCGAATGGAAATCGTAACCAAAAGATTCCTGCTGCGGGATTTCGTTGAGAATCAGAACCGGTCAACTTCGGAGATTACGATCTCATCCCAGCCAATCCGCCTCTTCGTCCATCTCCTGAAGCTCACCCTTGACCCTCCAAAGCTGACGCACGAGCTTCCGAAGCTGAGACTTGAGCTTCCAAAGCTTACCCCCTGAGCTTCTGAAGATCACCTCATGAACGCCCGAAACTGAAATCTAAGCTTTCAAAGCTGACACACGAGCTTCTGAAGCTCTCCTCTCCGCTGTCCAACCTCGATTAGCGCTCTGCGCTAATCGAGGAACCGCAAGATTTTGATAGTACCGCAAGAATTAGGTAGTGGAGCCACGATCGTTTTCCTGCACTTTGGTCACTGCCGGATCTTGGAAAAGTTGCTCTACGAAGGTCTGAATCATTGCACGACCCAAACCGCGACCAAGTTGCTCCGAGTTACATAGAAACTGGTCAATGCCTCTCGCACCCGGATCGGTTTCCTGTTCCCACCACCCATCCCCCGCTCCCATCACGATGTAAGACTGGATAAATCCAATAGGTTCATTTTCAAGTAAAGCAATGTAAGCTTGTGTGGTCGATTCGCCGGTTATAGAAGGTAGATACTCACACTCCACATCGGCGTAAGTTTTAGGATTGTCCCACCATTCTGAGACATGCGATCGATGTAGCCACTCATGTAGCATTGGCAGATCGGAAGCAACCAACGGTCTAAAAGAAATCACTTTGATTGAATCCTCATTTTAAGAAAATGCACTCTCTCCATCTATCTATCAAATTCTTACGACACTATCAAAATCTTGGGATCAATTTCGACAAACTGCGTCAACAGATGATTTTCAGATCCGATTCAACTGTAATACGACATACTACAAATGCTGCTCACTCTCAAGGATGAGTTTGAGCAATAGATTTCGCAAATGGCTCTACCAATGCCCGAACTCGCGCCGCATCGTCTGGATCAACCAAGGGCACTCCGTGAGCAGGAATGATCACAGGATTATTTGCTAATGCCTCTAACACTGTCCGAGCTACGGCTTGAACATCAGGACAGAGGAGCCTCGCATAAACTCGATTGATGTTCAAGCCAGGCGCACTTTTTGCCCACCAAAACAGCACTCTTGTCCAGGACTTCGGCAATGCTGACCAATTGATTACCAACTCATCAACATAGACAATCGGACGTTCTGCTTGATGAACGATCGCAATTGTCCCTCCTTTCTTCGTACCTGGAACTTCTCGAAATTCAACCGTTGAAGCAAATAGCTTGGAAACGGGTGTGAAAGAGAGCCGTCCAATGTGTCTCAGTTGCTCAATTGAGATCGCAGGTGCATAGGGAATCGCATCAGGGTAGCGAGCTTGCCACTCGTTTTGACCTAGATCATGTCCAGAATGAGGTGCAATCAAAGCAGCTACTTTTCCTTGTTGATCGATCGCTGCAAAATCTGCTTCTGAAAGTCCGATCGGGGGACTCACGATCGCGAGTTCACCGTCGTCGAGCGGAAGTGCAACAGCATTCGCCTTGTATCCATTTGCCACGTATTCGTAAACCCAAACATTGCTGCCTGAAGTGACTTCTTGCCAAACCATAATTCTTCCTCCAATGGTTTGCAGCGTTCTTGCTTCTCAGTATATTTATGACTGAACTAACAGTCAATAGAAAAGCATAAATTGCTAAACTGTAGCCTGGTTGTTTACGTGTTGCTCAAAAAGTGTCTGGCTCTAATTCTATTTACTTTTAGAGCAGTTCTAGTCGATCGCCTGAAACCTGCTAGCTGGCTGATCGCGTGACTTGCTTCCACTCAGCACGATATTTGTCTTTTTCGACTTCATCCAGAAACGTTGCTTCCAAAGTATTCACATTGAGTTGCCAAAGTTCTTCCCAGCTAAAGCCCTGTGCTGCAAGCGTTAAATACTCGTTCGTCAAACTCGTGGAAAACATGGCTGGATCGTCTGAGTTGACGGTGCAGTACAGCCCAGCATCAACCATCTTGCGGATGGGGTGAGGCTGACTTCGCTCGACAACCCCTAAACAATAGTTGCTTTGGGGAGACACTTCTAAAGGAATTTGATGTTGGCGGAGGACTTCCACTAAGTTGGGATCGTCTAAACACCGAATGCCATGTCCAATTCGCTCAGGTCTCAAAGTATTCACTGCGCCCCAGATGCTTTCTGCTCCCACTGCCTCCCCTGCATGAGCCACCAAGCGGAGTCCTTGCCGACGGGCTTGAGCAAACGTTTCTGTGAACAATTCTGGTGGATACCCAACTTCAAGTCCTCCGATCCCTAAGCCTACAAATAACCCACGCTCTTTCCCTTTCACCACAAACTCCAAAACGCGCTCTTGAGAATCAGGAATCTCACGTGCAATATCGGGAATGAAATTAATCTGGCAGTGATAGTTGGCTTCCCCCGCAGATCGTCCTGCCGCAATCGCGTCTAAAATTTCGTCATCCTGAAACTTTTGAATCAGAAACGAGGCACTCAAGAAAGCTTCCGTGTAGCGAATGTTTTCCTCAGCTTGTCGTTTGTAGAGCCGTTCAATCATCAGCGCATAGTCTTCTGGTGTTTGCAAGCACCGAACCGCTGCTGCGTAAACCTCGATAAAATGCGAAAAATCGCGAAACTCAAAAAATGACTTCCATTCGTCTAATGAACTCATCGGTAACTCAACGTGATTCTGCTGCGCCATGTGATAAAACGTCTCTGCGTCTGTTGCGGCTTCGACGTGAACATGGATTTCAACTTTGGGCATAGCGCGAAGCCAAGCCGCGAGTTCAGGAGCAATTGAGGTCACTGTGTTAGTGTGTGGCATAAACTCAGCCTCTTAATTTGTACCGTTGTCGATCAATCAGCATCAGCAACGCAGGCGGGATAAACAGCCAAAATCCCGAAATCGGTTCAAGCGTAATTCCAACAGCAGCCGTTAGCAAGAGCATCCAACCCGGAAAACTGGGTAAGGTCATCTCTCTTGTTTGTGCCCAACAACAGAGCCATCCGATGATTAGGACAAATGGCGTGACCATCATGCACCAAAATGCAGCTTCTCGGTCATAAAAAGGATCTAATGGATTTGGAGCGATCGTATTGAACCAACCCTCCTGCACAATCTCCATCAAAGGTTGAGCAAAAAGCCACCCGTGGATGAGCGGATGGAGAACACCGATCGCAATTAACCAGTACCCACTTACTCGAAGCATCTTTACCTCCTTGGGTCTAAATGATTTTGCCGTATCAAATTGTTCTTGGATACGCTACCGTATGGTTATAGATTAGTGACTTATCTCGCAAATGTCAATACGCCGCCGTATGGTTAAAAAGAATGAGATTTCCAAGCTTAGGCAGCAAGACTGGATCGACTTAGGGCTGAAAGTTTTAGCAGAGAACGGAGTGGAAGCTGTGCGAGTTGAGCCACTTGCTAAATTGCTGAATGTAACGAAGGGTAGCTTCTACTGGCATTTCAAAAATCGAGAAGAGCTTTTAGAAGCCATCCTGCAAGCATGGGTGAATCGTGAAACGGAGAGCATTATTCAGCAAGTTGAGGCAGCAGGGGGTGACGCTTCAGCCAAACTACTTTACTTGTTTGAACTTGCCATTCAAGATAATGGTCAAATCGAAAATGCAATTCGAGCTTGGGCAGCGAATGATTCTAGAGTTACTACAATTCTTGACCAGGTTGATCAGCGTCGTCTCGACTACACAAAGAATTTGTTTTTAGACATTGGCTTCACACCGTTTGAAGCAACAGTACGCGCCCGAATGGTTTACTACGCTCTGGTGGGTGAACTCGTCCTTGGTATTCAGACGAGTCGGGCTGAACGATTAGCTGAGATGCACCTCCAGCATCTTATTCTGACGCGCCAAGATCAATCATGAGCACCAATGGGCGTACTGGAAGGATGGAACACTAGCTTGGATTGCTTAGATGAGTACCTAGCAACGCTATAGTCAAGAAAGCTCACAGCGAATCCTTGAAAAAACTGGACAGTGATGCATTTCAGTGAGCCTCCACTTCAGCCACTCTAACAAATTAATACAAACAAACTACTCATCGAATTGAGTGGTTAAACTTTGGGAAAGCACGTCATTTACTTTCGGAGGGAATGATGCAACTGAATCCTTACCTGAGCTTCGATGGACACTGTGCAACTGCCTTTCAGTTCTATGCACAATGTTTAGGAGGCAGCATTGAGGCGATGATGACCTATGGAGAATCGCCCATGTCAGATCAGACTCCAGCAGCATGGCAGGACAAAATCATGCATACTCAACTGAAAGTCAGCGACATGACGTTGATGGGAGCCGATAGCCCACCAGATATGTATGCTGTTCCTACAGGCTTCTCAGTCATGCTAGGCATCAATGATCCAGAAGAAGCTGAGCGTATATTTAAGGCATTAGCGGAGAACGGAACAATCCAAATGCCGATTCAGAAAACATTCTGGGCTGAGAAGTTCGGCATGTTGACTGACCAATTTGGGACACCGTGGATGGTGAACTGCTATCCCATTGAGTAAATCTAAACATAAGCATCAAATGCAAGGAGTTCAAACGATGGAAGCAACACAAGTACAACCGGAAGCTCGTATGCCTGTGGAACCGCAAAAAGAGCATCAATGGCTTCAGAAACTCGTGGGTGAGTGGACTTATGAAACCGAAGCCAGCATGGGAACTAATCAGCCTGCGATGAAATCAACCGGGACGGAAACGGTGAGATCGATCAGGGATCTCTGGTTCCTGGCTGAAGGGCAAGGTGAGATGCCCGGCTGTGGGCTAGCAACAACAATCATGACGCTCGGTTACGATCCACAGCAGCAAAAATTTGTTGGTTCTTGGATTGGATCAATGATGACCTATCTCTGGCGGTATGAGGGAGAATTAGATGCTTCAGGCAACAAGCTCATTCTCAACTCAGAAGGACCTGTGATGACAGGTGAGAACAAGATGGCGAAGTACCAAGATGTGATTGAGTTCAAGAGCGAGGATCATCGGACTTTGACCTCTCATGCACTGGGTGAAGATGGACAGTGGTATCCGTTTATGACAGCAGACTATCGACGCAAGCAATCATAGGGAATTCCCAGACACCAACCGCTTAGGTGGTATGGTGCTGGCTTCCCAATTCATCAAAAGATGCTTGGGCTGATGAAGAAAAATATTGTTAGTGCTAAGCTTTAAAGCGAAGAATTGAAGAATCAAAGATGCGTCGATGTCTTCTAGCTTTCCTCTTTTTTCCGCTGCTCAGTCTGGGAATGTCGTCTCCTGCATCGGCTCAAGAGCATCCGGTTTTAACTCGATTGTACCTACGCGATCGAGTTGTTGTGATCGAATCGGGTCAAGCTGCATTGGATTCTTGTCTGATCTAACTTGAGTGTAATGATTGTCAACGCTCAACTTCTTTCAGATTCTTATGGGGTTAGCGAACCTGCTTGGAAGTCATTCCAGTGAGGCACTTGAACTGTTGCGTTCCGATAACATCAATATCGACTGATTCGCTGACGAGTGCTACCAGCCATTAACTAGCCCTTGAATTTTAGATTGTGCTTCGTCTAGCCCCCGTTTTCGTGCCTCGTCTCCCATATCTAGACCATTGGCATGAATGAACTGAATGTCGGTCACACCCATGTATTGAAAAGCATACCGGAGCGCAGGTTCCTGACTATCCCATCCTTCGTAAGGAGACTCTGCTCCAAACTCAACGCCTCGCGATGTGATGAACAAAACTTTTTTACCGTCTGCTAGTCCTTTGACTTGACCATTCTCCTCCATGAATGTGCGACCCACACGAACCACTTGATCAATGTAGGCTTTGAAATTGGACGGAATGCTGAAGTTGTACATTGGCACACTGAAAACACATCGAACACGCTTCGCGTGAGCCGAAGGCAACGGCTACCAAAAACTCATCCACTAACTCATCAGAAAACTTCAGCAGTTCAGCCATTTCTGAAGTCAGTGCTTCTGGCGCAGTAAAAGCAGCCGCAATCCAGTCTTCGGTGACGTGAGGAACTGGTGTTTGTCTTAAATCACGATAGGTGATCACGTCATCAGGATGTAAGTCTTGCCACGCATCGATAAACTTCTTTGCCAGCTTGCGAGATTTGGAGCGATCGCCCCGTGGACTTGAATCAATATGCAGAATGCTTGCCATATTGCCTTAACCAGAAATTTCAATTGCCATCTAGACAGTAAGCTACTGCTAATACGAAACTCACGGAACAATTGCAGTAACGCGGATCTCAATCCGCATCGTTGGAAGTCCAAGAGCCACAACT
>NZ_JBJPHS010000180.1:0-8520 GCF_052939495.1 Phormidesmis sp. 146-12
TGGGGGATTTAGGGGGCGAAGGGTCTCGGCAATGACGGATCAATCAACTTGTGTGCACACGGTAGACCCCATTAAAAAGGGGGCTAAGAAAAAGTTGCACCTTGCCTAGAAATGGGAATCGAGGCCGTTAAGTGACATCCACATCCGGGCTGGCTGACGAGGGTAAACTGTCCTCCGAGGGCGATCGCTCGTTCGCGCATTCCCCGCAGCCCAAATCCGGTTGTGTTCTGATCGGGGTAAAACCCTCTTCCATTATCCTCGACTCGCAGAATGATCTGATTACCACTTTCCTGTAGTTGAAGGGTAACTTGAGTCGCTTCGCTATATTTGCAAATGTTGGTCAAAGCTTCTTGGGCGATGCGGTAGAGGGCGGTTTTGATTTCCGTCGTGGGTCGGTGTGAGAGATGAATGGTGCAGTCTGGGGCAATGCCTGTGGTGTGGTGAAAGTCTTCGACCAGGGTGGCGATCGCTTGCGCTAAAGACTTACCGCCGAGGGGATCAGACCGCAACGCCTGCACCGATTCTTGCACGTCTTGAATGGCTTTGGCGCTGAGTTTTTGGGCTTCGTTGAGAAATCGATCGGCGCGATCGGGCTGGCTTCTCAAAAATAGCTGTGCGTTTTCTAGCTGAATGCTTTGAGCGGTGAGGGTGTGCCCCAGGGAGTCGTGCATTTCGCGGGCGATGCGGTTGCGTTCTTGCAGGCTGGCTTGATCTTCGACCAGTTGGGCATATCGTCGAAGTTGGGTGTGGGCGATCGCAAGCTGACTGCGACTCTGACGCTCTGCTAACAACGCATAAACTAACGGGAACGCAAACACCAACGTTAAGCCAAACGACAACGCTGAACTTAATTGATAATTTAATGGGTTGGTGATCAGTTGTTCTAGTTTTGGTTGAATTTGTCCCAGCGATCGACAGGTCATCAAAATCGTCTGACTTCTAAAAAATACACTGTATAGAAACACTAAAAGCGTCAATCCTGCAACCGTCAAGCGACCCCAAAGAGCATAAATTTGACAACCGCGAATAACTGCAATCAGACCCAACAATGGAACAGGTGGAATACGGCTTTCTAACAAATTAGGAATCAAAATAATGGCAAATTCTAAACCTGTATAAATCAGCTTAGAAACCATGCGCGTCGGACGATAAAACCCGATCGCTCCAAAAACTGCAATACTCAAAACGGCAAACACCGAGAATTCTGGAGCCGGATAAACTGCCGCTGTTAGCAAGACATTCAGCGTGATCAGCCCCAGCAAAATCCACTCTAAATAGGGCAAAAGGCGAAAGGATTGGCTCGATGGTTGCATTCAGCGATTTTACAGGAAGGTTTTTTTCTCAGTTTATCTGAGCCATTGTTCGACTTCTACGACCAGATCACCTAAATCAGGGCCCAACTCAATAGGAAAAACGTCCTAATTTAGATTAGTCCTTTTCTCCTAACGGGACTGGGACATCAGATCGATCTGACAGCCTGCGATCGCTCAGTACCATCAGGCTACAACTTCACACAAATTAGGAGAAGTCCCATGAGCTTTTTGAATCAAAAACTGCAAGCGATCGCGGGTGTTGTCTCCTTGATGGCGGCCTTGAGTGCTCCAGTGATGGCCGCCCCGACTGAGCCGCTCACCGGAGGCAGAACGTCGGTTCAACTCAGCAGTACGTTTGTGGATGCGCTGGTTTCTCTGCAAGTTGCACCGGGCGTTGTGGGCAGAGGTACTTTGGTGGATGGAGTCGTTTCGTTCCCGATTTCTGGCGGCGCGATCGACTTGGGCACTGTCAAAGCCGAAATCATTCACCGGGGCGGTTTGTCGCTCAAAGCAGGTGACACCACGGTTGAACTCACTGATTTCATCATCACCACGCTCGGCGAAAAGCCCGTCCTGACAGGATTGGTCACCGTCAACGATGGTCTGGCATTTCGGGCACCGCTGTTTGATTTGGCTATTTCTGGTGTGACTCCTCCGCTGACTCCGAGCAACGATCGCATTGTTTTGGACAAAGTAGGCGTAACGCTGACCGCCGAAGCAGCCGGGGCACTCAATCAAGTGTTTGGCGTGACTGCCTTTCAGGAAGGGCTGGCGATCGGGACGGCGCGTGTACGGGCGGGTGTTGCTCACTGATTCTCTAGCGCCGACTTAGAAAAGGGGGAAATGGTAACGCCTGAATGTGCGATCGTCCCCCAAAATTTCTCGCTGCGATTATCACTCCGGTCACCTTCTAAATTCCTTACCTGTGAGGAACTTTGAACCGAAAATCTTCTCTTAAAGTCCCCCAGATTGGGGGGCTGGGGGGCTGAAGCTTGACATCGAAGCGAAAATCTTGCATCGAAGCGAAAATCTTGCATCGAATTTACATTCAAATCAGCACTGACTCAAACAATTTGAATCCTCGACTGATGATAGAAATCAGACATTGAGCGTTCAGTTTTGCTTAAGTCGGTGCTGTTTTTGGCGTTGCTGATTGGAGGGATGAATGCGTGGGAAGTGTCAATCTTTTCGCCCCCTAAATCCCCCAAAATTGGGGAACTTTGAACCTTGGGTTTCCCGCCGCTTTGGGGCAATTCATCCCACAATTCAGCAATGCCCTGTTTTTTTGCAGATTTTGGTTGAAACTTGCCACAATCTCTACTTGACGAGAATCAAAATTCCAGATATTCTCTCAAATCAAGGACATCTTTTCGTCACAGGAAGGCTGTCTGATCGCCCAAAAAATCTAGTCTGTCGCCGCCCAAAGTTGTTTGCACCAACAGAGGGCAGCTAACCCACGAGACTGTACAGGCAGTCCGGAGGGCTAATGGAGAATTTTATCACTCCCTTGGCCGCTCTGACTTGTTATGACCGTCGGGGCGGCTAGTTTTTTGGGTTTCTTCGGAAACTTAAAATTGGAGTACTCATAATGGCAGAGCGCCTTTTGAACGCTGGCTTTTGGCTGTGCGATTTCGCCTATGCATTTCTAGAATTGATTCAACGCCGTTTCCTTCCTGATACCATTCCCCGTTTCACGATTACTTCGCTTCGCATTCCGCTTCAGGATCTTTTACCTGACGTTGCCATTCCTCATTCTGATGAGTTTGAAATCCTGCGGGTGTTAATTATCGGTTCCTCAGACGGGGTAACGGAGACGATTCAAAATCTCCACGTCCGACGATTTGCGAATGCGACAGACTGGAGTCCTTTGTTGCCTGCGCCCTCGTTTGGTGAAGTGATGAGCATTCTGACTCGACAGCGACCAAGGTCAGACGATCGCTCTTCCTAAATCCACGTATCTAACCCCTTCTGACGTTGATTGTCTCCGTACTTGCGATCGCCTCGACACAATTAGTTCGACTGCAATAAAGCTCAATGAGCCGGATAAGTCTTCGGCTTTCGCCTACCAAGCTATCCGGTTCGGTTTTATTTTTGGAGGTTGTTGCCTTCCTCACCGGAACAGGTCTGGACTCTTCTAGATACGCCCAAACAATTCCCATTGTTCAGTTCTGACGTGAGAAGAGTGCTGGAAAAACCGAACACACCACCCGAAAACCGACATCGGAGTTGCGATCGGCGGGAGAGTTAGAGTTGCGGTTGGCAGCGCGACAGTTCGACGGAAGGTTGAACCACGAACCGCCCCGTAGTATACGTTGTTCACTAGTTCATACAAAATTGAGCAGGTTTTGAGTTCACTTAGTGTTGTGTGATCTAATCATGCTGGCATTCGTAGTTGTGACTCGTCAGTGATTACAGAGACAAATCATGCTTGTTTGATAGACTTTAGAATTACGGTTTCTGAGAAAAGGATTGCTCAGTTTTTGTGTTTACAAATGTGTCTATCTTGTAGCAATTCATTACGTCCTATTTCCAATTACTACAGTTCATTCATAAACTAAGGGGCATGAGACGAAAGCCCATTCACCTGAAATTCGACGACTCATGGACACTGCATCAGACTCCTCCACGCTTGCCCTTGAGCAGTATCAAATTCTCAATAGTGAAGCTGAATCCTCATTTGATGATCTGGTGAGGTTAGCGGCTCAAGTTTGTCAGGTGCCGATCGCCCTGATCAATTTCATCGATGGTAAGCGGCAGTGGTTCAAATCAAAAATTGGCTTAGACGTGACCGAGCTTCCTGTAGAGGTGGGGTTTTGTCCCTGGTGTGTACAAAAGCGTCAAGTGTTGGTGATTCCTGATGCGCTGGCAGATGAGCGGTGGGTTGACAATGGAGCCGTGGCGTTGGGAGTGCGATCGTATGCTGGAGTGCCGCTGATTACCCCGACAGGAGAAGCGATCGGAACGATCTGTGTGGTGGACGATGTGCCTCGTACTTTTACAACCAGTCAGCTAGAGAGCTTGCAGGCGTTGGGGCGGCAGGTGATCACTCAGCTAGAGTTAAAGCGGCATGTGCAAGTGTTGTCCGACGCGAACGTTGAGCAAAAACGAGTTGAAGCCGCGCTGCGGGAAAGTGAAGCTCGATTTCGGACGATGGCGGACAGTGCGCCTGTGCTGTTGTGGATTGCCGGAGTGGATGCCCGCTGTACGTTTTTTAATCAGTCCTGGCTAGAGTTTACGGGACGATCGCTGGCTCAAGAATGGGGCAATGGCTGGGCGGAGGGCGTTCATCCTGATGATTTGCAGCGGTGTATGGAGACGTTTTTGACGGCTTTTCACGATCGCCGCAGCTTCAAAATGGAGTATCGGCTGAGACGGGCTGACGGAGACTATCGCTGGCTTTTGGATACCGGAACGCCCCGATTTGCGCCAAGTGGAGACTTTTTTGGCTACATCGGTTCTTGCATTGACATCATGGAGCGCAAGCAGGCAGAAGAAGAACTTGAGCGACAAAGTGTGAGTACGCGATTGTTTTCAGAAATTACGCTCAAAATTCGCCAGTCGCTACAGCTTGAAGAGATTCTGCAAATTACGGTGACGGAGATTCAGAAATTATTGCAGTCCGATCGGGTGTTAATCTTTCGGCTGTGGGCGGATGGATCAGGCAAAGTTGTGCAGGAATCCGTGGTTCCGGGCTATCCCGTGACGCTGGGAAAAGACGTTCTTGATCCCTGTTTTCAGCAAGACTATTGGAAAAGATATGAGCAGGGCAGGGTCAGCACGATCGAGGATATCAAAACCGCCAACATTCATCCCTGTCATCGAGCATTTTTAGAGCAGATTGCGGTCAAAGCGAATCTGGTGGTTCCAATCCTGTGTAGAGACGCGCTTTGGGGATTGTTGATTACGCATCAATGCGGTGAGACTCGGCAATGGAGCAGTTTTGAGACAGACTTATTACAGCAGTTAGCAAACCAGATTGGTATCGCCATTTCACAAGCAGAACTGCTAGAGCGAGAAACTCGACAACGCCAGGAATTGCTGCGATCGAACACTGAATTAGAACAATTTGCATATGTGGCCTCTCACGATTTACAAGAGCCATTACGGATGGTGACAAGCTATTTACAACTGCTGGAGAGACGCTATAAAGATCGACTAGATACTGACGCAAATGAATTCATTGGATATGCGGTCGATGGCGCGATTAGAATGCAAGCGCTAATCCATGATCTGTTGAGTTTGTCTCGTGTCAGTACTCGTGGGCAACCCTTTGAATGGATTGACAGTACAATTTCGCTCAAACAAGCGATCGCCAATCTGCAATTCGTCATTGAGGAAAGTCAAGCGGTTGTGAAGTACGATCGCCTTCCTGACGTGGTGGCAGACGCAAGTCAACTGACACAAGTCTTTCAAAATCTGATTGTCAACGCGATCAAGTTTCAGGGAAAAGGCATTGCCAAAATTTTGGTCAAGGCAGAACGGTTGGATCAAGACTGGCTTTTCTCGGTCAGCGACAACGGAATTGGCATTGAGGCGCAATATCACGATCGCATCTTTGTCATCTTTCAGCGGCTCCACTCGCGCGGTCAGTATCCCGGTACAGGAATCGGGTTGGCGATTTGCAAAAAAATTGTAGAACGTCACGGCGGCCGGATTTGGGTCGAGTCAGCCCCCGCAGAGGGATCGACGTTTTGTTTTACACTGCCCGATCGAGGAGAAAAACCGCCATGATCACCCCACTGCCGATTCAAGTGCTACTGGTCGAAGACAATCCTGGGGATGCTCACTTGACGAGACTTGCCCTGGCAGAAGGCAAAATGCACATCAATCTCAGCATTGTCGAAGATGGAGTCGAAGCGATCGCGTTTCTCCGACGGCAAGACAGTTATGCACAAGCGCCCCACCCAGACTTGATTTTGCTCGATTTAAACTTACCCAAAAAAGATGGGCGAGAAGTGCTGGAAGAAATCAAAGCGGATCAGTTATTAAAGCGAATTCCAGTGGTCATTCTCACCACATCTCAGGCAGAAGAAGACATTATCAAAGCTTATAACCTCTATGCAAATTGTTATATCGCTAAACCTGTAGATTTTTATCAATTCATTAAAATTGTTCAATCGATCGAAGATTTTTGGTTCACGATCGTCAAGCTCCCACCAGAGTGAGAATTATGGCAGAACAACCCATTCAAGTGCTCTTGGTTGAAGACAATCCTGCGGACGTTCGGCTGCTACTGGAGATTTTGAAGGAATCTTCTAATCGATTTGTTGTGACTCAGGTGGCTCGATTGGATGAGGCGATCAATCATCTGACGATCGCCAGCTTTGATGTAATTCTTCTCGATCTGACGCTGCCCGATAGCCTGGGGCTAGAAACCTTTCTCAAACTCCATCAACGGGTGTCTGCGATTCCGATCGTCGTTCTCACAGGTTTGGATGATGAAACGTTGACGTTGAAAGCGATGCAGGAAGGGGCACAGGATTATTTGGTCAAAGGAAAAGTCACCGGAGATTTGCTGGCGCGATCGCTACGATATGCCATTGAGAGACAGCGAGCCGAACAAAAAATTCGTGAACAAGCCGCCCTTTTAGAGATCACAACCGATGCAATGCTGGTACGCGATCTACAACACACGATTGTATTCTGGAACAAAGGCGCAGAACGGCTATTTGGATGGAAAGCGGAAGAAGCGATCGGGCAAAATGTTAATCAATTAATGTATCGCAAATCGTCATCGCAGCTAAAAGAGGCCGTGAACACTGTTTTAGAAAAAGGTGAATGGATTGGTGAACTAAATAAGATTACTAAATCTGGTCAAGAAGTGATCGTTGAAAGTCGCTGGACGCTAGTACGAGATGATGCCAAGCGACCAAAGTCAATTCTCACAGTTGATACCGATATTACCGAAAAGAAACAACTGGAAGCACAATTCTTTCGCGCACAGCGTTTAGAAAGTATTGGAACATTAGCGAGTGGCATTGCTCACGATTTGAATAATATTCTCACACCCATTCTCGCCGCCTCTCAACTATTGCCGCTCAAGCTCAAAAATCTGGACGATCGCAGTCAGCTTCTCCTACAGCTTCTCGAAACCAATGCCAAGCGGGGAGCGGATCTGGTCAAACAGGTGTTGTCTTTTACGCGCGGAGTCGAAGGTCGGCGTATGGTCTTGCAAACGAGACATTTGATCGGAGAAATTGAGAGAACGATTCAAGAAACTTTTCCCAAATCAATCACGGTTTGTACCCACATTCCCAAAGATTTGTGGACGGTTTCGGGTGACAGTACTCAACTGCATCAAGTGCTAATGAATCTTTGTGTAAATGCGCGCGATGCGATGCTGTCAGGAGGGCTGCTGACGATTTCTGCTCAAAATCAATGGCTCACCGAAAACGACGCGCGACTGAATTTTGAAGCGCAAGTTGGCCCCTACATTGTGATCAGCGTTGCCGATACGGGAATGGGCATTCCTGAGAGCAATTTAGAGCGAATTTTTGAGCCATTTTTTACAACCAAAGAGTTAGGAAAAGGGACGGGGTTGGGGCTTTCGACGGTGGTCGGAATTGTCAAAAGTCACGGTGGATTTGTAACGGTCAGTAGTCAAGAAGGGAAAGGCACAGAGTTTAAGGTGTTTTTGCCTGCGGTGATGGTCAGGGAGGCGCGATCGCAGGATGATTCAGAGCTTCGCAAAGGGGCATATAGTCTGATTTTGGTGGTGGATGACGAAGCCCCCGTGCGAGACAGTACGCGCATTGCCCTCGAAAGCTATGAGTATCAGGTGTTGACGGCGACGAATGGACGAGAAGCGATCGACCTGTATGCCCGACATTCTCAAGATATTCGGCTGGTTTTGCTCGACTTGATGATGCCTGTGATGGATGGGCCAGAGACGATTGCTATCCTAAAGCGCATGAATCCTGAGATAGAAATTGTGGCGATGAGCGGCTTGTCTTCTAAGAGCATGATTGGGGAAGCGGCGGCGGCGGGAGTGCAGCGTTTTTTGTCAAAACCATTCACCGTTAGAGAGTTGTTGGGCACGTTGCAAGAGGTGGCGTTGCTGAATGTTGAGCGGTAGAGATTGACCTTGTTTAGCGTGAAGTTTTGGCGTGAATTTGGATGAGTTGTTTTGCTGCGTTGCTCAAGTCTTCTACCCCAGCCCTCTAAAGGTCATTTGAGCGCTTTTTAATATTTGTTGTCATCCCTGTCA
>NZ_JBJPHS010000181.1:0-8441 GCF_052939495.1 Phormidesmis sp. 146-12
TCTCATGAAACCCTTTCCTGCTTAGTTTTTGCAAGCTTTTGTCCTGTACTTAGGGCTTCACCTTGCAAGAACCTATTCCAAGTTTTCTACTGCCCCTCAAATTAGGCGACGACGAGTTAGGGGTGAATTTGCAGGACGTGTTTAGCGGAGTCTATGACCGAGCCAGTTATGACTTGCGAATTGATTATCGTCAGCCGCTACCGCCGCCAAAACTCTCAGTTGAGAACCAACAATGGGTGGATGACTTGTTAGCCCCGCTGCGGAGTCCCTAATGCCGAAAGCGTTGCCGGAAAAGTGTCGTCTGTGCGCGAAGTTGCCTGCGATCGAGGCAAAGCAGCTACACGGCGAGGCGGGAGATGGCTGCTGGGATTCACGAGTTTGCCCCAATCGACGATCGTATGCTCGACATCGCGATAGACGCAATCAACAACGCAATCAAAAACGCTGGGCACAACAAGGCAGAATCACGGTTCAGTTGACGGATCAGCCTTTGGAGGAAGGGACGATCGCCCAGATTCGAGAACACCCTGGCATCAAGCAGATTCAGTTTGAGACTCAGTTACCGGATATCGGCTATTCTGCGGTGCTGCAAGTGTATCGTCGTGCCGTGGATGCGCCGCTGGTGGCGATCGCAGGAGAAATCTGGCGCGGCGCTCAGAAGGAAGCGGACATTGCACCCATTGCTTGTGCAACCCTCACTCCCCGGCAGGTCGAAGTCTATGTGGAGCGATTGTTGCAGAAGCTGACGGAGCTGTATGGCGTTCGCAAGTTTGCTGCCCTAGAGGAACTCGCCCCTCAAGCTTGTCCGTAGAAACCTCAATGAGGCAGTTGGATGACTCGTAAGCGGCAGGGTAATGCGTCGATCGTCCAACTGGATCTCTGGGAGGTTCTCGACGTTGCGGAAGCGGTGCCAGAGGAGGCAGATTTGGCGCAGATTTGGACATCGTTGGACAGTGCGCTCGAAGTGCTGAGTGTGCGCGCTCAACTGAAACTGGCAGGAGAGGCAATCTCCCGTCTGGCTCAAATCGTTCAAGACCGCGCCTGGTTGACTATTTCAGAACTAGAGCAACTTGGTAATGTAGAAGGCCCGGTGATGCCGCCTAGGGCGTTCGATCACTTTGTGCGGCAGTCGATGCAGGTGAACTTTGAGCAATTTGTGGAAGCGCCCTCTGTGCCGCCGAGAATAACTCCGGATGTTACCCAAGCTGAGTTTCCTGATGATGGTCGCTCTGTGGTGGTGGAACTGGATCAAGCTGTGCTTCTGGAGGCGTTGGAGGCGGAAGTTGAGTTTGCTTTGCCGCAAACCTTTGAGCAAGCAATCTCCTTGGCGCACAGTGAGAATGTTCAGGCGTGGGATGAGGCGATTCAGCAGTGTTTTGCTTCCCAGCCAGAGCAGTCGATGCGGTTTCTGGAACTGGCGAGGGCGATTCAGGAGAGGAGTCAGGAGAAAGAGGAGGAACTAGGAACGATCTCCGTGCAAACTTGGTTGGCGCTGTTACTGGGTGAATACATTCTGGAGCAGCGGGGAGCGTTTTATCAAGTAGAAACCCTTTGGATTAGGCAAGGCTAGTTATTGAAGTCTCAATTGATGGTAGTGGCACGGGACTGCTGAAGATGAATAAGCCACACCGAGCGCTTTCGTTAGGAGAGGAACTGTTGGAGCAGAAATAGGCTAGGGCGTATTTCATTTATACACCTTCGAGCAGCGCTTCACTTTGTCCCTTGCAAATGGACGCAATGTTCTAGAGGGGCAGTACAACTCCAGCAACTTGGAGCAAATCAATTATCTATTTTGAATTCACCCTTAAATGTTCAGCAGAATTGCACCCCTGCTGCAAGTAAGATAGAGGATCGCCTTGTATGACACTCAGCAAAACTCCTGCCACGATCGCAGCGCAGCATTTATTCAATCGTTGCAACTGGATAGACAAGAAGAGATTGAAGCCCTGTGTGTGGCGGAAATTGCCTTGCTAGGAACAAACCTGCTACAGTAAAGCTAACATTGTTTTCTGACATCGGGAACTGCCTCCATACAGTACGGCTCGATGCCTTTTTCTAGCGCAGAACGCGAACTTTAGAATCCCCTCTGTGTCTTGTTTCTAGCATTTACCTTTGCACTGGTTGCGTATCTCGTGGGCACAAGCATAGAGCTTCAAGCCGTAATCTTGGTTTTAATCTGTCCAATACTCCAAGCGCTCACCCCTGCTAAAGAAAGTCCCCAAATGCTGCTAAAAGATCCGTGAGTCGTGCGATATTTCACAATACGATCGGCTAACCAACTCCCGATCGAGGGTAAGGTCATCAGTTCTGCCAGCGTAGCTAGATTAATATTGAGTCGTCCTGCGGTGTCATAGTGGCTAGGTTCGGTCTGCTGAAGCGAAAACTGAACAGCGATCGTGTGGGTCATTGTGATGTTTTTGAAGACATAAGATGGAGCAATGGTGACTGAATTACCGTCTACTAACAATTCTATGATTTGATAGTCGGGGTCAGGCACGATCGCAAAAGTTTGATCAAAGCCATGCTGAACGACAACGGAACCGATTGGAGTCATTTGACCGTGTGATCCGGCGGTTGCTGCGATCGTATGAGTTTGATTTTGCAAAGGAGTGATCCGCTCTAGCGCCGATCGCGCATTGATCCGACCTGCACCTAACATTCCTGCATACGGTGGGTTGAGGGTATCGATCGGATCTGCGGTGTCTTTGAGCAGTGCGATCGCTTCGGCGGCACTTAAGTCAGGTTTAACCGAAAATAACAGCGCAATCAGACCTGCAACATGAGGAGCGGCAAACGATGTGCCGCAGGTGTAGGCGTATTTTTCTGGCGTTGAGGTTGTGTAAATTCCGGCTCCAGCACTGCCTTTTTCGCCACCTGGTGCGGCGACGGTAATGCTTTGCTGTCCATAGTAAGAATAGCTGGCTTTGCGATCGCCGACTCCAACGGCTGCCACTGTGCAGAGGTTGGTTAACTGCGGATATCGGTAGGTATGAGCCGATGGATAGTGAAGTTCATCCGGTCGTTGGGCAGCGCCTAGGGCATAGTTACCCGCCGAAGCAACGATGGCAACCCCACGGTTTTGTGCCTCGATTAATGCTTCACGAATCCCAATGTGTTCACCATTCGTTCGCCAGCTTAGATTGATGACTGCCCGCTCTCCAGGCTGAAGATAGGTAAGTGCCTGACGAATCGCAGCGGCTCGTAACCCGTAAGCCGGAGACGCAAACTGACCCGGAATTTTAATCGGGAGAATGCGGCAATTAGGCGCGACGGCAGACGCTGCTGCATTTTGCTGACCAATCACCCCCGCAACTTTTGTGCCGTGTGCAATCACTGATTCATTGGGCGATCGCTCACTGTCTAAAACGCCTATATCAAAGTTGAGATCTAGAGTTTGCCAATCGGAACGAAATGCAGTTTGTAGTGCTTCATGATCAGTACGAGCGCCACTATCGATAATGATAATCGTGACGTTGGGTGATCCTCTTGTAATCAGGTGTGCATCCGAAAGATGAATCGCGTTGTAGTTCCAAAAGCGATCGAAGTCTTCAAATTCTTCATCGTTTGGGATCACCGATTGATCCAGTCCAAAATCCTCAAACCCAACCTGATCGATTTCGGCAAAGAGAACGTCGTCTCGCTGTTGGGCACGATCAATCGCTGCTAGTACTGCCCGAACGACATCTCGATCGTCTGGCAAGACACCCAACCTGACCCGGTAATATCCCACTTTGGGAGTCGCATTGGTGACTTGGAATCCCAAGGTTTGAATCATTGATCGACACTGAGCTTCAGCAATGTCGGATCGAAACCACAAATCGAGTGATCCGGGCACGAGATATCGCTCAAAGCCTTCAGCGTCTCGCAGGACGGGATGAACATTGCCAGCAAACGCAGCTTTAAGATCATGAGGAGCAGGATCGGCTTCAAATTCACTGGGCTGCACAATCCGAAAGTCAAACTCTGAGGCAGACGGCAACACTTCAATATAGCCTGTTGATTCCAGGGGATCAGTTGCCTCTAAATCAGTTTTCGCCGGAATCAGGTAGCGTCCCAAAACGGGTGTCAACGTGATTTCTTTGTGTGCTTGCTTGTCCTGATAGCTTAGCGGAGCAATCACAAATAGCTGGTCTAATAGTGCGCGTGATAGTCTAGTCGCTGCTTCCAGTTCTGCGATCGCGTAATAGGGTTGCCCTTGTGCCACAATCTTCGCTCGTTCGGATTTGAGGTGAGGAATCCGAGCAATTTGAGTCGAGGTGATGCGATTAGGGTTTAAGCGGAGTTGCCGGACGGTAGAAGGGTTTTGCAACACACGATCGACTGTGCCACGGTCAAAATGGGTGCGATCGCAGATCGTTTTGGCTGAAACAACGGTTCGTTTTTCAATCACCGTTTGGGCTTCTGCTGGACTCAGGCTGAAGGCAAAGCATAAAATTTCTTGTAGCGATACCCGTTGGAATGGTGGAGTGCTGTTCATAATAAAGCTCCATTTCAAGATCGACGAGCGTTTCTAGCGATCTGTAGCGCTGCGACTCCTGCTGCTAGAACCGTTGCGGCTGATGAACCATTGATGCTGCTACCGCCTGCTAGATGGCTAGGAAAGACACCCTGCCCAGGCGCATAGCAATCCACTTGAGTTTGGCAGCACCAAGCCAGAGGGACACCCGCCAAATCGGTCGCTGAGACAGCAACGACACCGGGCAAACAGGCTGGAAATAAGCAGATATCCGCACCATAATTACCAGCCGCCGCAAAGATCTTGCAGCCTTTTGCTAGAGCCTGACGCACGGCTTGCTTGATAAGCCGCGAACTCTGCCGCCGACCCAAAGGAAGCGCAATCACTTGAGCGCCCTGACTGAGCGCCCACTGGATGCCTTGAGCGATCGCAAAGGCGCTAGTTCCTGAATCGCCGCCCAGAACTTTGCCAAACAGTAAGGTGCAGGCAGGTGCCAGCCCTTGCAAGTGGGTTTGCCCTACGAGTAATGCAGCACTTTTGGTTCCATGTCCGCCGCGATCGGACACGCTGCCGCTACCTATAAAGTCAAGTGCGTAGATCTGGGCACCTTGCAGCAAAGGATGACGTAAACAAATGCCAGAGTCGAGTAGAGCAACTCGAACACCAGAGCCATCCTCTTGGTCTAGAGCCACATCCCAATGAAGCAATTGAGAACCCTCAGTCGCGGCAGTAAAGTCACGCAGCAGTTTGCGAAGGTCACTAACGCCCTCTGGCAATAGCTGAGGCACAGCGAGTCGGGTAATGCTCATAAAAGGGCAGTTCTTTGTTGCTTAAACTTAGCCAGAATTTAGATTGAGAAATCAGAAATAGAAAGAAAGTTTGCAAGATTGCTCCCCCTTTCTATTTCTAATCAGGCTCAAGCTGGTTGACTAGGCATACAGCTTCCAGTAGTAGTCGGCAATGTAGTGCCCACCATGTCCATAAAAGTGAGCAGTCCGCACATTAGAGGTTGGACTTCCCCAAGTGCCGTTAGGATAGTTCCAACGGGCATTAAAGCTAGGTACAGTGCAGCTTGCGGTAAAGACTGGGAAAATGTCATCTTGAAACGCACTGATGATCCAGCCAACAAGCTTGTCAATGATCCAGGCAACCGCTTCACCAATCGCTTTAGAAATGGCAGCACCAACATATTGAGCGAGAGCGCCTGAGACTGCCTTAGCGATCGCTTCTTTCACTTTTTCGCTGACTTTTTCCCAGATGGTGTTGAGGGCAGTCGAGAGTCCGCCGTTGTCTTTCTCAGCGAGTATCAGCGCAACTTTGTAAGCTTTGGGCCAATATTTGCCCTCTTGCATACTAAACCAGTGATAGTTCCAATTCGGAGAATAGTTCCTTTCATCTCCATCATCAAAACCGCCTCCTACGTAGTTTTCAGCAATTTTTTTGCTATCCCCGTCTTCATCGACCGACACCCCCGCGATCGCGATTTCGTCACTGCCCCAAAACTCAGGATTAGTCTCATCTACACACTTGATGCGGGTGATGTAGAATCCTAGTCGATCGGTAACAGCTTGCTCCTCAAACTCATCTCCGCCTGCCCCTGCAAACGGGTCTGACGAGTAGACTGATCCCCAAATTTCTTGCAGCTTTTCTGCATTATGGACTTGAGATTCTGCTGCGTGGTGGGCGGACATATCCATTGCATCTTCAAAATCTTCAAACCCTTGAGGTAGGTTTGCTGTCGGAATCAGAAGCCCTTCGGGTACGATTCGCCCAACGCCTTGAGGAATCGAAAGTTGAGACGTTCTGATGCCAAGTAGCTTTTGATCAATGGCGAGCGGAGTAAGCCCTTCATGGGCGCGGTCAAAGCCAATGCCGACAAACTCTTTACTCTCAAGCTGTCCATACCGTCCGAATAGCGTTGTTCGCAATTCTGGCGTAGCATTCACGAACTGCGCCGCTTTTGTCTGCACTCGCTCTAGCTTAGTTGCATCCATCCGTTTGAATGTCTGCTGAAAGGTTTCTTCTAGCGTGTCGGCACGGACGGCTTGATCCGGATTGGCAGCAACCGAAGCAAAGGAATATTGCACGGCTTGAAGCACATCGTTGGCAATCTTCCGAATTTCACTATTGTCGGGTTCCGTTGCTCCAAAAGTATCTGTAGCAGTCGGTTTTAAAAGTTCAATGGGAAAGCGATCGAGAGAAAGGCGATCCGAGGAAAGGCGATCGAACCGATTGAGCGATGAGATAGGCATAATTCAAGACTCCTTAATCTGAAGAGACACTTATCAACATGACGGAGCGAAGGTTGATTTCGGGGTTGATTTGGTTAAATACGATACAATTTGTGAGAATCTGCTAAGAGAACTTCTCTAACAGCGGGTCAGTCCAGACCAGCAGATGCGTCCATCCGGCAGAACTGTTCCGCTAAAAATGGCTTGCTTCAAGCTTGTGCCCTTTAAATCGGCTCCGCGCAGATTAGCACCCTCCAGATGAGTGCCTTGCAGATTTGCATAACTCAAGTTAGCTTCAGTTAAATTCGCTTGTTGAAGATCCGCGTTTTTGAGGTTTGCCCTGGTTAAGCTGTCCTTGCTTAAATTTGCGCTTTGCAAGCAAACTCCCTGTAAATTCGCGCCCTCCAGAGAAGCTCCTTTAAACTCGCGTATGCCTGCGTGATAGCTCACGAGCAGCTCACGCAGACTGTCTACTGGTTGATTAAACATAGTTCACCCGTAGCAAAACAATGCTTTAATAAACAGATTGCTATGAAATCTCCACAGCAATCTGACTTTTCTCTAGGAAAGATTAGGATTAGCGTTTGGATACAAGGCTTTGGTTCCGCTCAAGCTCCTTGATTGCTGCTAGCTTTGCTGACTGGCAGGATGACGCATTTCCCGTAAAGAATCTGGATCAACATAGTGGCAAGTGGAGTTGTCTTGACAAATGAAAGCCCATCCAGATGGCTCAATTCTCACTAGCTTGTAAGCCGTATGTCGGACAAACGTGCCTTTGTGGTTGCGAGTGCCAACATCAACACCGAGATTATAGTCACCACTGATAATCATTTAGGCTCCTGTTGTAAAGCTTCTCTTACACAAAAGATAAATATTATTTATTTGTCACGTCCTTTTGGTTAATCTAATCTTATCGCTAGAAGTGTCAAGCGATCGTTAAGTTACGTGAGCATCGCCAAGCGCAGACATACATGATTCTGACAAAAATCGGAAATGTGATCGCTTTAGCTCTCCGCGCCGCGATCGTGCTGAAGACCGAACTCAGTTTCTTGAGCAGTGGTAAAGTCAATGCCGATCTGCCACCCACCTGTGTCATAGACCTGATCGAGAAATGTGAGCAGTTCTTCGGGAGCATGAAAGGCAAGCGCGGGTTCTGTCGAAAAACTCAAGACCCATTGATTATTGGGGTGTGACTCAATCAAACCGAGCGGCTGGGCATTGACGATTAGCGTGAGTTGGGCTGTACGATCGAGGGGAGCAGTTTGAAATAGATCCATGAGAAGTGTCATGAGGGGATTGTTCTGGTCTGAAGTAGATATTCCTAAATGGAGAGATTATCGAATTAGCTGCTATTTCCTAAAGCAAGCCAAGTTTCTAAATCAACGCTGCCTGTGAGCGATAGTTCTTGGGAAGACTGGAATCTGTACACTGCGGTATGAGTGCGGACACCAAAGCTGCCATCGATGGCTCCTGGGTCAAATCCCCGCTGCTGCAAACTATCCTGCAAGTTGCTGACCTCTGCTCCGATCGAGCCTTGCTGCAAGAACGCGACCCCTTGCGGGTAACTCGAAGAGATCGGACAGCTATTGATGGGTGTGATGTCGCGTTTCTTTGAGTTCACCATGACGATTCTCTAATTAAAAGGATGGGGGGTTAGCGCTGCTTGATCAAAGCAACAATGTCTCTTGCTTCGGTAAGATATACAGCACATTTCAGGTTTATAGAGTACAGTAACAACAGTCAGCAAACCAGTT
>NZ_JBJPHS010000182.1:0-8360 GCF_052939495.1 Phormidesmis sp. 146-12
TACTTCCCTCCTAGCTTCCTTTCTCGCTTTCCTGAGTTTTGTCAGTCAAGCAGCGTGCACAACTGGTACTTTATTTAATTGCAGATCCCTTATATCTTTGCCAAACTTCTTCACAGATCTCAGCCCACTGAGTCAGGACTTGCTGAGAAGGTGCAGTGTTCGGTGCTTTTTTAGCAGGCTCCTGCCCCCCAAAAGCGTCTTTAATCGATTCAGCAATCTCAAGTTGGTAAGCGAGTCTCAGTGAAGCATCCCACATTCCCTGCGTAACTAGTAAATCCATCATTCCAGCGATCTTAGGAGAATCGCCGCGAGTTGCATTTGGCGTGTGTAAGACTCGTTCTAACCATAATCCTAGCGTCGTTGTATCGATCGATTGTCCAAAAATCCACCAGGCGTTAAAGTCTCCATTGTGTGTGATGCGGTGGTTGACCATTTTGCGAGTGGACACCCAATGACCATTCTCCATGTGCCAAACGATCGCTTCTCTTGCGGGCATCCACTCATGCCAATGAGTCTCCAGAATCTTCGGCGGGCTGCTAGTACCGTAGCGATAGTGCCATACAGCGGTTATCGTGGAGTCTAGGGGCTGAATACCTGCCGCGATCGCTCTTCGCCTGATCGGAGCAAACGCAGCTTCTAGCGCCTGAGTCAGATTACGGCGTTTCCGGTTCACCACCTTTTTGCCGACAAACATCACCTGGTGCTCTTTGTTTTGCGCGACAACCAATCCGCCGCCTGCTTGCTCTCCCCGAATCTCAGTTTCATGACCCATTGTTTTAAATATTTTAACGACTTGCTTAGGTAACAGCGTCTGGCTATCTGTCTCAAGTCGTCTCCCGACAAATCCGAAATTACCGCACATCAGTTCGCACCTTCTCCAAAAGCGATCGACAACTCGGCACAACTTGTAGAACGATAAGTTGTGCCAAATGACACTCTTATTAATCAGGTGGGTGCTACTGCGATCGATTTATGCAGAATTTATCGCTACTGTAAGTGTTGACAACTGGGCTACTGTGTTGCAGGGGACTTTCACCCCATTAGATCACGCCCAGCATGGGCGTACACAATGTGATGGAGCGGCTAGTAGAGTTTTTCAGCTTCGTTTCAGTGGTATTTATCGCCGCTCATCTTCACCGTTGTGCTTACATCTTTGCGTAGATCTGTGACCCCAGAATCCGCTTTGGATCATCGCTTTTGATAAGCTTTGGGTGTCACCCCTGCCATCTGACGGAAGACTTTTGTGAGATGAGTTTGATTTGCAAAGCCGCAATCTAGAGCGATGTCGCTAATTGCAATTGATCGCTGTTTCAGTAATTGCTTGGCTCGTTCCACACGTTGTTGCATCAAATACTGATAGGGTGTAGTTCCCACGAATTGCTTGAAGGATCGGCTAAAGTGAGATTCGCTCATGCGGGTCAAAGTCGCCAAATCCAAAATCGATAAATCCTGTGTCAAATTCGCCTGCATATAATCAATGACTCGCTCCAACTGTGATTGGGATAAACCGTTGGCTTTGAACTCAGGCTTGCTGACTCCATAATTCTGCACTAAACGAGCGGCAAGCCCTGTTCTTAATGACTCGCCATACAACCTGCTAGACATACAGCCCGTTTGGATTTCCGTCTTGAGTGCGAGGGCTAATTGCTGGATGACCGGATCATCGATCGACACCTGTGGAATCAGTTCTACCTCACGCTGCATCAATTCCTGGGTGGTTTGATTCAGCAAGGTTGGACAAATTGCAATCACTGAAAATTCGACTTCTTGATCCCAGTTTGTCCAATGACTTAGAAATGCTGGGATAACATCGACGCGACCGTTGCCGTGGGCATAGTGTTTCAATTTGCCGTCCAAACGACGCTCTGCCCGAAAGCAACTTTTGGGGTCTGTAATCACCAGTGAATGCTGTAAAAGGCAATGCTCGATCGTCTGATAGGGAGGATGGCAGTAGTGGATAAAGGTCAACCCTTTCCACCCCGTATGATAGCTGGCGACTAGAGGTGTTTGTGGAAGCACCCGTACTACTTCCTGCGGGTTTGTCAGATCAAGTATGGAGGTTGCATGATTCACCATCGGCTTTACCCGGTCAAGATTTCACATCCCAAGCAGGATTGGGATAATTTTAGCAGAATTGGATGAGACGGCAGGTTGAGGCTAAGACTATTGTAGGGGATGTCTTACAAAGGTGATCTGTGGCGGGTAATGGGCAACGTTGTACGGCTTTCCTGTTTTAACGATATTCGGAGTGTGTGGTGAACGATCATGAGTCCAAATCAACAGTTTCTGCAAAATTTATACGATGCCTTCAACAACCGTGAGATTGAAACCATCATCTCGGTGATGCACCCGGACGTGAAATGGGCAAACGGGGTAGAAGGCGGCTTCGTTTATGGGCGCGATGCGGTGCGCGAATATTGGATTAATCAATTCAAAAGTATTCGAGTGAAGCTTGAGACGTTGAAATTCGAGACGGATGAAAGCAATCGAAATGTCGTTACTGCTCATCAAATCGTCAAAGATTTGCAAGGCAATTTGCTTGTAAATACAACAATTCAGCAAATCTTCACCATTGAGGATGGTTTGATCAGCCTTTACGAAATTGGCGAAACCGAAACCATCCAAGAGAAGATGGGTCTATCGGAATCATTATGCATACGTTCACCATAAACAGTCTGTAGGGGTTAAGAATTCTCAAAGCTCCTCAAATGCGTTAGCTCTTCCTAAATTTAGTGCTTGACTAGCATAACTCACCCGGTAGACCCGAAAAGTATCGCTTCGCATTCGCAACTTCGACAGCAAAATTTTGAAAGTCAACGAAGCGCAAGGTAGCCCGATTGAGATTTCTGCTGTGGTCGTGTGGCAAGTTCAAGATTCTGCCCAATCTCGCTTTGCGGTGGACAACTATGAGCAGTTTGTGGCAACCCAAAGCGAAACTGCGATTCGATCGCTTGCTCTGCGTTATCCTTACGATGCTGAGGCTGGAACTCCTTCTCTACGCGGAGTGCCTGACGAAATTATGCGGGCACTGCGTGAAGAACTACAGGCACGGCTCACGATCGCAGGCGTTGAAGTGTTGGAGGCGCGTCTGTCGCATCTTGCTTATGCGCCAGAAATTGCTCAAGTCATGCTGCGACGGCAACAAGCTCAGGCAATCATTGGGGCGCGTCGCCAAATTGTCGAAGGTGCAGTTGGAATGGTTAACGAAGCTTTAAAGCGGTTGAGCGAAGAACAAATTGTGAATCTAGACGAAGAGCGCAAAGCCATAATGGTGAACAATTTACTGGTTGTTTTAACCTCGGATCAAAATATTCAGCCTGTGCTGAACACTGGAACACCATACGCTTGAATTAAAGCTCAAACCAAGTGCTTGCTGATGAAAGGGTTGTGTCGCAAAGACTTCTTCTCAAACTATCTCATTCGCGGCATTGGTCGTGTCTGACTGATAATGCTGATGTTGGGATCGAAAGGCGTAGAAGCGTTAAATAGTGCATCAAACGCACGATGATCGTTAAGTATATGCGCTCTCAAAAATAAGCCGCTCGATTTCGCGATCGCGCTTGTCGCTGCTGCTTGATCTAAAGTCGGTCTGTTTGGGTCGCGGGCAGGATTATCTTCGTTGGTGATGCCGTAGTGATTCGCACCCTTGACCGTGATTAAAGCTTTAGGGGGATTGCGAATTTGATCATAAGTTCTTTGAGCATTAATTGGTGCAGCAACACCATCCAAATCGCCTTGAATTAACCCGATCGCGATCCCATGATTATTAATTGGCAACGCTTCGTTCGTTTGCTGATTTCGTAAATTAGCACCATAGAAGATACCTGCCTTTAGCTCCGGCGGGCGGGTGTAGCCTGGCGAGGAAAATCCCGGCACCTGGATGTCTTGCTGAGATGCCGTTAGTCCGACAGCTCCGCCAAACGAGTGCCCCAGCAATCCTAACTTGGTTGTATCTATGATCTTAAAGAGTGGTGACTTAGCATTTTGGTCTTCTACTTTCACCTGAGCCAAAACATCATTTACTTGATTTTGCTCAGAAAACAACCCAGTAACCGATTGATCATTTGGTCCTGAAAGTGTTCGCTCATGATTGGGAACGACCACCACAAAGCCATAACTTGCAACCTGCTTGGCGAAATTAGAGTAATCGGCTTTATCTACTAACGCACCCTGCAACAGAAGTACAATGGGAAATTCGATCGAATTACAATTTGATTTAGGTACCTGGGGAAAATAAACATCTGCTGGGTCTCCGTTGGCTGCGATCGTGGTCGTATATTGTCCAATCTTGTTGTAAAGATGATCCAAGCTAAAAGGCGATTTCGCTGGCTTGTTTTGATCAGCGCGAAACATGCCTACGCCTGAGCGACCGTCTGCCAATTTTGCCCAAACCGCAACGGAATCTTGGTTCAGACCTTTATTCAAAAAATCTAACTCGGTTACCGTTGATCCGAGTAGCCCATCTCCAGTCGCAATAATCTCTTGCTGTCCTATGAAAAGACCACTGCCGCCCGTATCAAAGTCTGCAAGATAAGCAACCGTTCCGCGATCGTTGATATCAACCCCTCGAAACGAACTAAAAGCACCACGACTATCAGCAATTTCGGTCAAATGATTGCCCTTTCCAGTCAATACCTCAATCTCTCCATCTGGTTTAATCGCAATAAATGCAACTGTTCCGAGATCGTTAATCGAAGAACCCACGCCCAAGAAACTAAACTCACCAGATAGGTCTGCAACCGTGCGAAGCGAATTGCCATCGCCGACAAAGATGCCTGCATCCGTCGGAGAATTTGCACCCCAAAATGCAACCTGATCCTTTTCATTGATCGCAGGTGCAGTCGGAATGGGCACACCTGTTGGGCTAAATTCAAACGTGGCGAAATTTGCCGTGGCTGCAATCGCTGTAAACGTGTAGCCTAGTTGTCTGCTTAAAATCATAGTTTTCTCCATAAAATCAAATTGGTTATGCCTGACTGATGATACTTACATTGGGAGCGGAGACAGGATCAGCTGTAAGTGAGCAGAAAATATGGCGCAATTTGTAAATGAGTGCCGCAATGGGTCAGTGCCACTCCAGCCCAGCTTCCTGGTCGCTGCTGAAGAGGTGGCTTTCGATCGCTTTGAGAGGAAGACTTGTGCATTGTTTCTGTTTAAGTAATGGTGAGGGACGATTTTGCTGCATGACTGCACACTATTGTTATGGGTACTAGAAGCTAAAAATTATGCAGTTTTGTTTATCAATCACAAGCGATTTCCATTTCTCTTTTACCTGTTTGAGGGGTTCCTCAACTTCGGAAGCATTAATCTCTTTGCCTGCTCTCATGATGGACAAATTGTAAAACGATCAAGTCTGCTTTTCTCACCAAGGCAGCCGTTGCACTTAATCTATTTTTTTTCAAAATTGCCCAGATTACTGCCTTATGGCATAAGCAAAACTACGTCTTATGGCATAGATGTACGCTGCATGAATCGATCATGGTATCACCCACTGAATTAGTAGAAATGCAATTTAGCGACACCTTACCTTGTAGAACGATAAGGTGCGCCGAGTTGTTGATCGCTTTTAGAGGATGTACCGACTGATGTACAGTAATTTTGGAGCTAGATGACCGCATCCACAGAGTTTATCTTTGGAGAGTACCCACAGATACATCAAACTGAGAAAGCATAGCAAGGTTCATCAAACTCTATTCTTTCGGAGTTAACGTATGGCTGCCATCAAAACAATGCTATTTCGTCAATTGTGGCTTTAGTTTTAAAACAGAGCCTAGTTCCCGTTACTATACTATTCAGCATAGTGTTGAATTATGCTCAAACAAATAATAAGCAATTCGAGCATTAAAAGAAGGGTATTTATAGTGAAGTACTTGCAGCTAAAATTGATTTAAGCGGCTGTGGGCTTATTTTTCCTGATTGTGGTGCTAGTCAAATGCTTTTGTCTAGCATCTTAAGGAAAGACCAGAGCATGATTTTTTATTCGGCTTCTCTCTTGTTTATTGATTGTTTAGAAGTTTACAGATGGATTTTCAGTTAAACTTGATTTCTAGATTTAAGCCACACGCCCTTTTATGCAAGGATCTCGCTACTACCCCAAATGCTTGACATCTAATAATCAGTTCTTTACCCAGGGGTTGCTTCGCATTTTTTTGAAACTGGTGCAGCAATCCTGCATAAAAGACGGATTGACAGACCCACTAATTATACAGAGGTAGAAGACTTCAAATTAAGACTAACGAGGTCTTCAACCACTGTTGAAGAAACAAATCGTACAAGGAGTAAAATCATGGATTCTAAGATGCCAAAAAGTCAAGAACAGTCAGAACAACTACGGAGTGAGAAGTTTGAAGCGACAGCGGGGGGGAGACTTGCCACCCTAGTCAAGAACCGCGCGTTGCCAGGTAAGGTGGCTAAGTGGGCTGTCCTGGCTGTATCCCTAGTTGGGGTCTCTGCTGGTATGAGTATGCCAGCTCATGCACTCAACCGGGCAAAGTGCGAAAACGGCACTTTTAACATCTTTCAAAAGCAAGATGGTCCTGCAGGAGGTACCGGTCAGCAACTCTACAGAGCCACAATGTGCTTTGCTAATGCTGGAAAGCAGAACGTTCTTATCGCTGACGTGCTTCGCGTGTGGTCAGGAAACAACGCTGGTAAGATTGAAACTAATAAGGGAGTATTTGTTTTTGGTAAAAATGCAAATCTGAACTTCACGCGCCCAGGTGGTACGGGTCCATTAGTCATTTATCGCATCGTTATCCTCTGATGTTATGCGCTAGAGTGTAGTAGGAAGCACCTTTTCCTGCTTGGCGTTTAAATCAAATCTAAAATGAGTAGAGCGCATCTCCAAAATCAGTGATTTTGGAGATGCGCTCTACTCATTTTGCAGAACCTTCATGGAGGGTCATCTTCAATGTCTTTCAAGGACTGGGCGGAGTTCCCACAAGGGCTGACAGTCCCACAATGTGCTTCGCTAATGGTGGCGATCTTCGTGTTCTTATCGCTGACGTGCGTGCCTTGAGGTCAGGAAACAATGCTGAGTCATCACGCTTATTTGATCAATGACGATCGTATTTTAACGGGCGATTCTCTACTAATCCGAGGCTGTGGACGCACAGATTTCCAGAACGGCGATGCTGGCAAACTTTATGACTCAGTGACACAACGCTTGTTCACCCTACCTGACATGATACGGGTCTATCCGGGGCGAGACTATCGGGGGCATAGCGTTTCTACGATCGCTGAAGAGAAATGCTGGAATCCCCGATTTGTGAACTGTCCTGGAAATCCGGCGACTGCAAAATCGCGGACTGATTTTATTCAACTGATGACGAATCTAAACTTACCAGTCCCAAAGCGAATGCTAGAAGTTTTACCCGCAAATGAATTGTGTGGTCAAAAGTGGTGATATAACTCCCACTAAAATTATCTATTTAATGCTAGCGATCGCTTCAATCTCAATCAGGATTGATGGTGATGCGAGGGAAGCTACGCCGATACCCGTTAAAGACGGACGAGATTCGCCTAAAAAGCCAGAAAGAATAGGGGCAAGCGTTTCCAGATGCTCTCCAACTTCACCTCGAACATACACACGAACTTGCAGTAGCTGTTCGACCGATGAACCAGCGGCGGTCAGGGCAATTTTAAGATTGTCAAGCGCCTTTCTCGCTTGTCCTTCGAGCGAGTCCTCTGTGGTTTCATATTGATGATTCCAATCGACCTGACCCGATACGAAAACTAGCCCCAATTCTGTCTCAACAGTAGCCTGAGACATGCCAAATGCAGCACCATCGTACAGTTCTTCTGGATTGACTAGCTTCTTGCTCATATTGTCCTCCTAGTTGATTCAAGGAAATTCTAGCAGATGCGAACAACTTCACATACTTCGCCCGAACAAGTTCCGAACTCTCTTTGCTACTTTCTTGATATATTCAAGGGCAGAACCTCGCCACCAAAATAATGAGGCGTACTAGCCTGCTTTCATTTGTATCGCCTTAGTTCCCGTTGCTATCTATTCAGTATGATGTTGAATTATGCTCAAGCAAACAATAAGCAATTCGAGCATTAAGAGAAGGTTATTTCTAGTTAAGTACTTGCAGCGATCTAGCAGCATTTGCACGATCGCGGGAGGTGTTTTACTTGGAGCTAAAGTTGATTTAAGCGGCTATGGGTTTATCTTTCTTGCTTGTAGTTCTAGTCAAATGCTTTTATCTAGTATCTTAAGAAAAGACCAAAGCATGATTTTTTATTCGGCTTCTCTCTTTTTGTTTGTTGATTGTTTAGGAGTTTACAGATGGATTTTTAATTAACTCAGATCTTGCACCATTCTCAAGAAGGGGTTGCCAAATCGCCAGAAATCTGAA
>NZ_JBJPHS010000183.1:0-1404 GCF_052939495.1 Phormidesmis sp. 146-12
GGGAGAGAGATTTGAAACTTCTTGCAAGAAGTTTCAATATTCTTGCAAGAATTTCCTGATTTCTGGCGCGGAATTCTGAAGCCACTGCACGGTTTTCAGGGATTTTGGCGAGCTTTTTGAAGATCACTGCGACTGTAGTCATGATCTTTCGCATGGAGGAGATTTATTCTGAAACAAGCGCTCCGCATGACCCAACCTGGTCGCGAGGACTACTGGTATTTGTGGTCAAAGATGTGGACTCAGAGAGCGGTCCCCTGGAAAGCCTGTTTCTCCGCGGAACCCAAAGAATGTGATCCCTCGACCTCACCCTAAAATCCCTCTCCTTCGCCCCGTCAGCTGGCTGTGGGTGGGAGAGGTCGGGCGAAAGAGAGGGACTTTGGGAAGCCGGCGGCAACCTTGGACCCGGAAAGTCCCCCTCTTTGACCTGCGGGGTTGGGTTGGTTGCTGGCATTGGGGGTCAGGGAGGGGGATTAAGGGGGCGGTGAGGCCGGCAATGCTTCGCATTTACAAACCTGCACCATTCCAGACTCAACCGGACAACCCCAAACCAATCCGCACCCCCAATCCCACGAACCTCCAAACAAACTCTTCCCCAATGTCAGCTTAACTGCATCTGCCTACCCTACTGTGTGTATGGGGAAAGATCCTTTTGTGTAAAACTGGAAAAGCGTCCCTGCCAACCGCGCCCCGAGACAGTTGTTCCCAGGATCATATCTTAAAAGAAACTACATTTGTTAAGGCGCAATAGCTAGTGATCATCGGATTTAAAGGGTCCTCACCGCTAAAACAATCGATTGTGATTTTTTGATAGGAGCTTGAAGTGTCAAGATCAAATTGGAGATAGATGTGCATATTCTGTGACTCATCTTTTGAACGAAATGTCCCAGTTTTCAACTCTCTCGAGAATTTTTCAAACTTCATTTTTAAAATTTACCCGCAACGCTGAAACCGCATTCTTCAGATTTTTAAAATCGTATTTGGCAAACCCTTCAAGGTGTACAAATACAACAGAATGCAACCGAGACCCTGCTGTAAACCTTTTTATTGGGAAGGATCTACTTTCCTATCTCCCATCGGATGCGCGAAAATACTACAGCATCATGTATCTAGTCCGGATTCGCAGGATTACCATCAGCAGGTTCATCAGCTTCCAGCCGCTCGAGCTCCGAGTTTACTATATACTCTGCCCTCGCATAGAGTTCATCGAACGTCAAGATCTTAGGATTATTCAGGTTGCTACGGTAAAGTTCAAATGAAGTGATTCTGTCCTCTTCATCCCCAAGCTGCGCTGTGTTGCCGATTATTAGAATTCCGGAGGGTTGAACGGTATTTATTCCCGCTTTCTGGAGATACTTGTTAGCCTTTGCGGTCGCACCTTCAGTATCCCAAGTGCGACAATTAGCG